>JACPXA010000165.1 GCA_016196785.1 Elusimicrobiota bacterium | reverse complement strand
GTTTTCTTACTTGCATCGCGACCACCAGGAGATTGTGGTATAGGAGCCGTATCCAAAGCTCTTGCGGCAGGGAGCCCTTACAGGACTCCGTCAAGGATTGATCAAAAAATATGGGGACCGTAAAGGCCTCGAAGAACTCAAACGCTGGCTCGCGATGTATATCCGCGATGTTCTCGAAGGACACCTGCGCGAAACCGCTCTATTCCCTCTCAGCTATCTCATGGCCTATATTGAAGGGCTTGATCGCCAACCTGACGTTCTCCAAGGAGTAAGCCCCAATCTGGTGGATGGTTTGGGACCGTCCCTGATAGTCCACTCTTGGGTGGCCCTGCAGTGGGGATGGCTGGGGACGTTGCCGCTGTGGATGTTTGTCCTAGCGGGGGGCCTGCTCGGCGTGGGGATTCGTTACTTGATCTATCAAAGAGCGTTGCAAGGGAAGCGGCCAACCGGAGCCTCTGCAGAGATACTGGCGGAGCAACAGCGACTGGCGGCCATCCTTCTGTTGGGGGATCCCCCCGCGTCTAACGATCCTTCCCCAGCGCTCGCTTTCCCCTTTGGGGATATTCCGACTGAGGGAGCCTTGAGCCTGGTAACGCGATATTTCGGTTACCTGAAACGAGCAGAGGTCCCTAGGGTTCTCAGGGCGCTCAACGAGGCGCAGAGCAACATCCCTGATAAAACACCGCCGCTTCGGATATCAATAGATCGTCTCTTCCACAACCTGGAGCCCCAGGGTCATGAGACCTTAGAGCATAAGCTCTCTACTCAAGCCTTGAAACGCCGAGTCAGGGTGCTGCAACTGTAAGTAAGAATCTTCGTTGTTTTCCGCTGCTTTCTGTGCTAAACTTAGGGAGGAGAAAGAACATGCCGATATCGCTCGAACATGAGTACCAAGTCTTCAATCAGCGTCGTCCAGAACTTGTCTCAAAGGGAGAGCATAAGTTTGTTGTGATCAAAGGGGATAAGATACTAGATATCTATACCTCCTATGAAGATGCGCTGAAAGACGGGTTAAGGCAATTCGGCAATGTTCCATTTTTGATCAAAGAAATTGAGCGTGAAGAAAACGTTCATTTCTTTCATTCGCACCTTACCTAGTGCCTTCCTTCACATCTCAAATAGCGAACCTGCGGCAGATTGGACCTGTTTGTCAAGTACGCATCGGCATTTCTCAACCTGCTGCCGATTTGCTGCAAAAAGAAGGAAAATCCATTCCATCTTCGAAAGAGACACTCATGCTGATCGACACCGGCGCTTCGGGGACGGCCATTCGGCCTGAAGCCATTAAGGAACTTAATCTTATACCTCGCGGTGTTACAACGATAGCAACGCCGTCTTCAGCGGCTCATCCATGTAATGTTTATGATGTTTCATTGACATTCCCAAATGGCGTAGCGATTGCAGTTGGTGATAGATGGCCTTCTCCAAGTTTTTAGTGAACTGCAAACAAAAACCCCCCCAAAATCAAAATTAGTGTTTCTTACGAATATACAGTAGGACCTAAACAGCACGATTTTCTGCTTGGTGGTTATCGGCGTGAATCGAGTTTTTATCAGGAAATATGCTAGAATGGCGCCCGTGCGAGTTATCTCGTCTGGGAAACGCTACCAAACCGCCCCCATCATCTGGATGTCTTTCTTCCTTGCTGGGGGCACCTCCCCAGTCGCTCTGGCCAAGGTGGTGGACAAGACCTTGGCGATAGTGAATGGGGAGGCGATTCTGCTGTCGGAGTTTGAGCGGACCGCGAACCCGGTGGTGGATCAGTTCCAGCGGGTGACGCCGGTCGCCAGCCAATCCCCTGAGCGGCTCAAGGAACTGAAGAAGCGGCTCCTTGAACAGATGGTTGACGACAAGCTGCTCAGTCAAGAGGCCAAGAAGCGGAAGATTAAGGTGGGCAAAGGAGAGCTGGAGGATGGGATCAAGAAGGTCCGCGAGCGGTTCCAGAATGAGGACGAGTTCCAGTCGGAGCTCCGGAAGGAAGGGCTCACCGCCGCGCAGTTCGACCAGCGAATCCAAGACCAGTTGGCGGTGATGAAACTCATTGACCAGGAGATTAAGTCGAAGGTTCCCACCCCCACGGAAGCCGACGCGAAGGCGCTCTTTGCCAAACTCCAACCGCTCTTGAATGCCAAATCGCTTTCGCCGCCTCCAGACCCGACGCAGGCGTCAAAGACCGAGGAGGATTCGCTCCGCGTCTTGGCCCACCGGATCCGCCAGGAGTTTGGCGAACGCGTCCGTGCCAGACACATCCTCCTCCGCCTCGATCCCAAGGCTTCCTTGGTTGACCGGACCGCCGTGAAACGACGGATTGAGGACCTCAAAAAACGCCTTGACCGCGGCGAAGACTTCGCGGAGCTGGCGCAGCGATATTCCGAAGACCCGGGCAGCCGGGAACGCGGGGGGGATCTGGGTTCCTTTGGCCGCGGGGACATGGTCCCGCCCTTTGAGGCGATCGCTTTCAAGTTGGCGGTGGGGCAGGTCTCGCAACCGGTCGAAACAGAATTTGGATACCACATCATCAAGATCGAAGAAAAAAAGGCAGCCAGAAAAACCGCCTTCACCGATCTTCAGGACCCGCTCCGCGAGTATCTCTTCCAGGAACATGCGCGCGACCGGTTTGAGACGTGGATGGCCTCCCTCCGGAAAAGCGCCACCCTAAAAATCAACGACGTCGAATAAGAACGTTGACCGGCTCCCCATTACCCCGATTGGCCATCACCTGCGGGGACCCCGCCGGGATCGGCCCCGAGCTTGTGGCCAAAGCGCTGGCCTCCTCCCACCTCTGGCGGTGGTGTCGGCCGGTGGTGATCGGGGACGAGCGATTGTGGAAGAAACACCGCTGCCGAGTTCCTCGTCAAGGCGATTCGTTCTTTCATGTCCCGATTGCTGACTGGCGGTCCTTCACCTTGGGGCACGCCCAACCGAATGCAGGACGAGCGGCGCTCGCCTGGGTTGATCTCGCCATCGAACTCGCCCTGGCTGGCCATGTGCAGGGGCTTGTCACCGCGCCGGTGTCGAAAGCCGCCGTTGCGAGCGCAGGAATCCCTTTCGCCGGCCACACCGAGTGGCTCGCCCAACGGACAGGGGTTTCCCCTGTTGCGATGTTGTTAGTCGGAGGGCGGATTCGGACGGCGTTGGTCACTCGTCATCTCCCGCTCGCTCGGCTTTCTCGGGCCGTCACCAGCCGCCGGGTGGTTGAGACTGGCCGGCTCTTCTGGCAGGCGCTACGAGAGCTCTTCGGATTCCGGGCACCGCAGATCGTGGTCTGCGCGCTGAACCCGCACGGAGGTGAGGAGGGTCTTCTGGGCGAGGAGGAGCGCCGCGTGATCCTGCCGGCGGTCCGCCGCCTCCGCCGTGAGCGCATCCCGCTCACCGGGCCGTTGCCTGCCGACACCGCGTTTGGTCTCGCCGCCGAGGGACAGGCGGACGGCGTGTTGGCCCTCTACCATGACCAGGCGTTGATTGCCCTCAAAGTCCATGCCCGGCGCGCTGTGGTCAATGTGACCGTCGGCCTCCCCTTCATCCGCACCGCCCCCGGCCACGGAACCGCCTACGACATTGCGGGCAAAGGAATTGCCGACCCCTCCGCATTCATTGAAGCTATCCGGCTGGCCGCCCAGCTCGCGAGGTGTACTGGAAGGAGCCGGGGCGGGGTGGGTAAAGTGAAGCCTTTTGGCTGAGCCGAGGAAATCTCGAGCTACACGAGGAACCCTATGCGGCGAAGCCAAAGTGGAGTGAGCCTTCAAGGCGAACGTCTTCACGGAACCCCACCCCGCCCCGGCTCCCCCCTTCTAGAATATGCCTAAGTGGAGCCAGCACTTTCTTATAGACCCGGGGGTCGCACACGACATCCTCGATCACGCCCACCTGACCCTGCAGGATGTGGTGCTGGAAATCGGCCCAGGGCGAGGGGCGCTGACCGAGTTGATTCTGCCCCGCGTTCGGTCCCTCCTCGCCATCGAAATTGATCCCGTCCTAAGCGCCGAGCTGCGTCGGCGGTGGGTCTCGGTGCCACAGTTCAATATCATTACCGGTGATTTCTTACGAACGAACCTCGACGCTCTTGTGCCCCCTCACCCCCACCCTCTCCCGCCAGGGGAGAGGGAAGATACAACGTATGCTCTCTCCTCACCCCCTTTCAAAGTAATGGGGAATTTGCCGTATGCGGTGACCGCCCCCATTTTGCAGCGCTTGTTGCCGTGGAGCGGCTGGTCAGAGGCCACCCTCATGATGCAACGTGAAGTGGCGGAGCGGTTGACGAGCCCCCCGGGTCGTCGCGCCTATGGGTTGTTGACGGTGGCGACTCAGCTCTATGCTACCCCGACGTTCGTCAGCGTTGTCCCCCCTGCCGCCTTCCAACCAATTCCTCAAGTGGAGTCTGCCATCCTCCGTCTGCGCCGCCACCCTCCGCTCGCGCCCCCCGCGGTCATTGACCGCGCCCTCCACCTCGCTAAGACGGCCTTTCATCACCGGCGGAAGACCCTGCTGAACGCCTTCAGCCCCACGTCAAAATCGGATCTCCTGCGCACGCTTGAGCGGCTGGGCATTGACCCCAAGAGCCGCCCGGAAGACCTTCGCGTGGAGGACTTTTTGCGGCTGGCTAGAACTCCTGTCACATCCCTCATTCCTCGACGGAAAAATGCGATCCACAGCGCTTGACGACCAGACGGAGCAAATGCTACGCTTTCCCTATAGAGACGCCCCACATTTACCACATGCCCGAACTCACGAAGTCCGCCACTGACCTCTGGGAAGAGGTCCTCATCTCCCTGAAGCCGCAGATGAACGAGGAATCGTTCGATCTCTGGCTCCGACCGGTAAAGCCGCTCCAGTGGGAAGAGGATCGGTTCACGCTGCAGGTGCCCAACAAGTTCTTCTCGGATTGGCTTCGGGATCATTACCAAGCGCAGATCGAGCAGCTCCTCTTAGAACGCGCCGGGGCTCCGGTCCGCCTCGCTTACCAGCTCACGAAGGAGCTGGGCGACGGGCCGGGAATCCCGGGCGAGGCCATCCAGCCCCTGCCGCTCCCCGGGGCGGAAACCGCCTTCACGGACGATCCGTTCAACCCGAAATATACCTTTGAAACCTTCGTCGTAGGACACTCTAACCGATTTGCCCAGGCGGCGGCGGAGGCGGTGGCCAAGGATCCGGGGAAGGCCTATAACCCGCTCTTCCTCTATGGCGGGGTAGGGCTGGGGAAGACGCATCTCCTCCATGCCATCGGGCACTACATCCACCGGACGAAGCCTGGGGCGCGGGTGCTCTACATCACCTCCGAGAAGTTCATCAACGAGTTCATTGACTCCCTGCGCTTTGAGAAGATGCCGCAGTTCCGTACCAAGTACCGCAGCCTCGATTGCCTGTTCATTGACGACATCCAATTCTTTGTGGATAAGGAAAGCTCCCAGGAGGAGTTTTTCTACACCTTTAACACCCTCTATGACTCGCGGAAGCAGATTGTCATCTCCAGCGATCGCCCCCCCAAGGAGATCCCCACCCTGCAAGAACGGTTGATCACCCGGTTTGAGTGGGGGGTGGTGGCCGACATCCAGCCGCCGGACATCGAAACCCGCATCGCGATTCTTCGGAAAAAGGCGGAGGCGGAAAAACTCTTTGTGCCCGATGACGTGATCCTGTTCCTCGCCAACCAGGCCCGCTCCAACATTCGAGAGCTGGAGGGGTGCCTCATCCGCGTCGTGGCGTTCTCGTCACTCACGGGGACCCCGCTGACCGTGGACTCGGCCCGGGAAACCTTGAAGGACCTCATCCTCCGCGAGGGGATGTCGGCCCCGGTCACGATGGAGCGAATCCAGCAGGTCGTGGCCAGTCACTACCATGTGGAGGTCAAGGATTTGAAGTCGAAACGACGGACCGATGCGATCGCTTTCCCGCGACAAACGGCGATGTATTTAGCTCGGACCCTCACCGAGTTATCCACCACCGAGATCGGAACCGCCTTTGGCGGGAAGGATCACACGACGGTGATGCATGCCTGCAATAAGATTAAGGGGAGACTCACGAGTGACCCGTTTTTTACTGCCTTGTTGAACCGTATCATCCAGGAGATTAAGTTGGGGGGAGATGGTGCATAAGTGGTGTAGGGGGAGGATTTCTGGGATGGTTGGGGATAGTGTGCAGAATGGAGTGGGGTTCTTCGCAGTTTTCCCACAATCTAGATAATGGTAAACCAGTTCTCCCAACTCTATTTTCCTCACCTTTCTTGTCTCATCCCCCATACGCACCCTCCT
>JACPXA010000164.1 GCA_016196785.1 Elusimicrobiota bacterium | reverse complement strand
GCGCAACTGTCCGATTTGGGGGAGTCGCTCTTGAAACGGTCATTGGGGCAGAAGGATTCCTCGAATCTCCTCCCCGGGCATGGGGGGGTCTTGGATCGCTTCGATGCTTTTGTGTTTAGCGCGCCAATGTGGTACTATTATTTAATGCTAGTGAAACAAGGGTAAGATGACACGAGTTGCCGAGCAACCGAGTGCTCTGAAAACGTTTGACCGTGAAGGAAAATCCCAACGTTCGGTGGTCATCTTGGGATCCACGGGATCCATTGGGGTCAATGCCTTGGAGGTGGTACGAGCGCTCGCCCCGCGCTTTCGCGTGGTGGGTCTTTCCACAGATCGAAACGTCAACCGGTTAGCAGAACAGGTTCGTGAGTTTAGTGCTCCTGCGGTCGCGGTGCTTGACCAGGAGGCCGCCCACCGGTTCCGAGGATTGGGCCTCCAAGCCTATGGGCGGCCGGTTGAGGTCTACACCGGGGTCGAGGGATTAATCCGGCTGGTGCGTGAAACGGAGGGGGAGTTGGTACTCTCCGGGGTCGTTGGGGCGGGAGGGCTCAAGCCGTTATTAGCGGCCCTCAAGGGCCGGAAGGTGGTAGCCCTCGCCAACAAGGAACCCCTGGTCATGGCCGGGGAATTGGTGATCCAAGAAGCCCGCCGACACGGCGCGACCATCATCCCTGTAGATAGCGAGCATTCCGCCATCTTTCAATGCCTTCAGGGAGCACGGCGCGACACAATCCGCCGAGTCATCCTGACAGCCTCGGGTGGACCGTTTTACCGGCGGTCTCATCTGGAACAGATCACCGTCCAGGAAGCGTTGGCCCACCCCACCTGGAAGATGGGAAAAAAAATCACGATTGACTCTGCCACGCTCATGAATAAGGGGTTTGAAGCCATTGAGGCCCACCATCTGTTCGGCCTGCCGATGGAGTCGGTGGAGGTTCTGATCCATCCGCAGTCCATCGTCCATTCGTTGGTTGAGTTTATTGATGGGGCGGTGTTGGCTCAGCTCTCGCGGCCGGATATGCGGCTCCCGATCCAGTACGCCTTGACGTATCCTGACCGGGTGGAAACAACCCTACCGGCGTTGCGATTGGAAGAGGCCAAGGCCCTCACATTCGAGGCTCCAGACTTTCGGCAGTTCCCCTGTCTGCAATTGGCACTGGAGGCGGGTCGGGTCGGAGGAACCTCGCCCACCGTGCTGAACGCGGCGAACGAGGTGGCTGTCGCCGCATTTTTAGCGGAGCGAATCCCATTTACTCAGATTGCTCACATCGTCGCTCGAGTCCTGGGACGTCATGTCCCCCGACCGCATCCAACGTTAGAGGAAATCCTGGAAGCTGACCGCGAAGCGAGAGACGCAGCACAGGCCTTGGTCCCATGTTAAGTGGTCTTGTGGCTGACCGACTCCTTGCCGTCGGGGCAGTGGCGCTGACGTTTGGCCTGGTGATTTCCCTGCATGAGCTGGGCCATTTCCTCATGGCGAAACGGCTGGGGGTCCGAGTCGAACAATTTGCCTTTGGGTTTGGTCCCGAGCTCGCGGGGTTCACCTGGCGGAAGACACGCTACTCGTTATGCCTCGTGCCCTTCGGGGGCTTGGTGCGGCTGGCAGGTGAACTTCCCGACCGCGGGCCTGGGGCACCGGATGAGTTCTTTGCCCAAAGCTGGTATCGTCGGATCGCGATTGCCTTGGCCGGGCCCGGCATCAATTATGTTTTGGCGTTTCTGCTGTTCACGGGCGTGCTCTGGGTGTGGGGGACCAGCCGCCCATCCTCACAACCCATTATCGGTGAAGTCGTCCCGAGCCTTCCTGCCGCCCAGGCGCATCTCCAAGCGAAGGATCGGGTGGTGTCTATTAATGGACAACCCATGACGACCTGGGAAGAGATGGCGCAGTTTATTCACACCCGGCCTGGACAGTCCCTCGCGCTGATCATCCGTCGCGACGGACAGGAGTTTACCCGTACCCTCTTTCCCCAGGTGGATCCCCAACGGAAGATCGGCCTGATTGGGGTGGTGCCATTGATGGAAACGCATCGGTTGAGTCTTTGGGCCGCCGGAGAGGAAGGGGCGCGGGATCTCGTCCGGTGGACGATGCTCCCGTTGCATTACCTGGCCGAGAAGGTGAAACGACGAGAAGCGCCCAAGGAGCTCGCGGGCCCGGTGGGGATCGCCCAGATGATTTCCAGCGCAGCGAAAGCGGGCATTGCTCCGTTGCTCTACCTGATCGCCGTGATTTCAACAGGGGTGGGGCTCTTCAACGTCTTTCCGATCCCCATGCTCGATGGGGGACATGTCCTCTTGTACCTCTGGGAAGGGGTCAGCCGACGGCGGTTGACGCAGCGGGTCGTGCAGGTGTCCAACGCGATCGGCATCCCCCTCCTGGCCTTGATTTTCGTGTATGCCCTATTCCAAGACCTGGAACGCTGGCGCCATGGCTTCTGGCGGTGATTCGATGATCCAGATACGTCGGAAAACACGACCCGTCAAGATCGGGAAGGTCACGATCGGAGGGGGGGCGCCGATCGCGGTCCAGACGATGTGTACCACCGATACCCGTGATGTGGCAGCCACCGTCGCCCAGATCCGTGCTGTGGAGAAGGCCGGATGTGAGATCATTCGGGTTGCGGTCCCTGACATGGAGGCCGCCAAGCAGCTTCGCGCCATCAAAGAACAGATCGCCATCCCCTTGGTGGCCGACATTCATTTCAGCTATCAGTTGGCGTTGGAAGCCATCAAACAGGGGGTGGATAAGGTCCGCATCAACCCTGGGAATATCGGCAGTCGTTCCAAGACCGAGGCGGTGGTGAAAGCGGCCAAAGACGCCGGGATCCCGATGCGCGTTGGCGTGAATGCGGTGTCGCTCAAGATTCTGAAGCAATCCGATCGTTGGACCGAGATGACCACCCAAGAGTGGGCTCGGCAGATGGTCAATGAAGCGATGGAACAGATTGACATCTTGAACAGCTTCGATTTCCATGACATCGTGATCTCGCTCAAGGCGGATGACATTGGACGTGTAGTCGCGGCGTACCAGTTGATGGCCCAACAGGTGGATTACCCGCTGCATGTGGGGCTCACCGAGGCGGGGACGCTGCTCTCCGGGACGGTGAAATCCACCATTGCCCTGGCGACGCTCCTCTCTGAGGGGATCGGGGATACTATCCGTGTGTCCCTCACGGAAGATCCGGTGATCCAGGTCAGGGCCGGTTTTGAAATCTTGAAGGCCCTGAGACTCCGAACCTATGGGCCAGAAATCATTGCCTGCCCTACCTGCGGACGCTGCGAGGTGGAGCTCTTCCAGATGGTGAACGAGCTCGAGAAACGGTTAGGGGAGCTCCCCCTTCCTCCGAACCAACAAAAGCCCCTCAAAATCGCGGTGATGGGGTGCGTGGTGAACGGTCCCGGGGAGGCGAAGGATGCCGATTTTGGGATTGCCGGCGGCAAGGGGGTCGGCGTGTTCATCCGAAAAGGTGAGGTCGTTCGCAATGTCCCTGAGGGCGAGTGGGTCAACACCCTCATTGAGGAAATCAAGGCCCATCAACAGTCTTCCCCTCCTTCTAACTAAGTTAACCGTCTATTTTCATGATTAGGTTTTCGCAGGCGTTTATCCCGACCTTACGAGAGGTGCCGAGCGAAGCGGAGTGTCTGTCGCACCAGCTCATGCTGCGGGCTGGGTTAATCCGCAAGGTGGCGGCAGGCATCTATGATTGGCTGCCGTTTGGTTTCCGAGTCCTGAGCAAAATCGAGGCCATTATTCGACGAGAGATGAACGCGATTGGTGGGCAGGAGATTCTGTTGCCCACCCTGCATCCGCGTGAGCTGTGGGATGAGACGGGACGATGGGCGGTGTACGGCAAAGAGCTCATGCGGCTTGCGGACCGGCATGACCGGGAGTTTGCCTTGGGGCCGACCCACGAGGAGGTCATCACCGAACTAGCCCGCCGGGAGCTTCGATCCTACCGGCAGTTGCCGTTCATGCTCTACCAGTTCCAGACAAAATTCCGAGATGAACTACGACCACGCTTCGGGGTGCTGCGAGCTCGCGAGTTTCTGATGAAGGATGCCTATTCCTTTCATGCCACGGAGGCGGATGCCCAAGCGTTTTACCAAACCGTGGTCCAAGCCTACGAACGGATTTTTTCCAGGAGTGGTTTACGCATGAAATCCGTACTGGCCGAAAGCGGAGCGATTGGGGGCTCCGTGTCTCATGAATTTATGGTGGATGCCCAAACGGGAGAGGATGCCATCGTCACCTGTCCCTGTGGGTACGCGGCTAATGCCGAAGTCGCGAAAAAGACCCTGAACCGGAAAGATCCTGACGGGAAGGCCGATGCGCTCGCTAACGCTCCCTGCCCGACCTGCAGGAAACCTCTGGCCGTGAGCCGCGGGATCGAGGTGGGGCATACCTTTCAGCTTGGGATGAAGTACTCCTCAGCCATGCACGCTACCTTTCTGGACGATAACCACCGGGAACAACCGGTGATCATGGGGTGCTATGGGATCGGGGTCTCCCGGGTGGTGGCGGCGGCTATTGAACAAAGCCACGATGATCAGGGAATCATTTGGCCCCCGTCGCTCGCGCCGGTCCAAGTGGCGATTGTTCCGATCAACCCAACGGAGGCACGGACCCGAGAACAAAGCGAGCAGTTGGCGAGAACGCTAGAGGAGGGGGAAATTGAAGTCCTGCTTGATGATCGGGATGAGCGAGCGGGGGTCAAGTTCCACGACG
>JACPXA010000158.1 GCA_016196785.1 Elusimicrobiota bacterium | reverse complement strand
GTGAGCGCCGTCGCCTCTTTGGTATGGGCGGTACCGTGCGTCCTAAAGAAGCGCGTAGGGGAAAACTCTCCCAGGCGGTGCCCCACCATCTGTTCAGTAATGTACACGGGCAGAAATTTCCTCCCATTGTGGACCAACATGGTATGCCCCACAAACTCAGGGGCAATCATGCTGGATCTTGCCCAGGTCTTGATGGGACGTTTGTCCCCACCCTGATTCATCACCTGAATCTTCTTCATCAGTTTCGCGTCAACGTAAGGCCCTTTGTGAGTGGATCGTCCCATTATACGGCCTGGCGAACGGCCTTCGCCCGTCGAGCCAAAATCATCCAGTCGGTCACCTTCTGGGATCGCGTTTTGAATCCTTTCGCAAGCTGGTTCCAGGGGGATCGCGGATGATTGTGCCCCTTGGATTTCCCCCGCCCTCCCCCATGCGGGTGATCCACCGCGTTCATGGCGGTGCCGCGCACGGTGGGCCGGTACCCCCGGTGCCGCGTACGGCCCGCCTTCCCAAGCACGAGGTTCTCATGATCCAGGTTGCCCACCTGCCCTACCGTCGCCAGACACCGATCGGGGATCAGTCGGATCTCTCCCGATGGCATCCGCACCTGAGCGAACCCTCCTTCTTTGGCCATGAGGATCGCGGCGGATCCCGCCGAGCGGACCAACTGGCCCCCCCGTCCCGGGACGAGCTCGATGTTGTGGAGCAACGTCCCCTCGGGGATGTTAGCCAGCGGCAAGGCATTCCCAGGCTTGATCTCCGCGCCGGCCCCCGACATCACGGTATCCCCCACCGCAAGCCCCGCGGGATGCAGCATGTAGCGCTTTTCGCCATCCACATAGTGGAGGAGGGCAATGCGTGCGCTCCGATTCGGATCATATTCAATCGTCGCCACCCGAGCTGGCACGCCGACCTTGTCCCGACGGAAGTCAACCGTTCGATAGAGCCGCTTATGGCCGCCACCGCGATGGCGAACCATGATCTCACCTGTGTTATTGCGGCCACCGTGCTTGACCAAGGGGTGGACCAACCGCTTCTCGGGCTCAAGTCTGGTGATTTCCGAGAAATCCGCCACGGTGATGAAGCGCCGGACCGGGGTGTAGGGTCGAAAGGTTTTCATTTGGGCTCCTCCACCAGTTTAATCTCTTGGCCTCGGCGGATAGTCACAATCGCTTTTTTCCAGTCGGCTCGGTACCCCCCCGGCCGCCCGGCTCCCAGCCGGCGAAACTTCCCCGGTAGGATGGCGGTGTTCACCCCTGTCACAGCAACGTTAAACAGCGCCTCCACCGCTTGCCGTATCTGCCCCTTGGTGGCATGCGCATGCACCTGAAAACAATATTGATTGGCCGCCTCCTTCAAGGCGGTGCTCCGTTCCGTGATCAATGGCCGTATCAACACGCGTTGAAGGTCCATGTCAATTATTTAGGTGCTTGACGAGGTGCTCCAGCGCCGGACGGGTGAATACCACCCGCTTCGCCCGCAACACGGAGTAGGCATTGAGGCTGGCGACCTCTGTCACCTCGAGGGTGGCGAGGTTGCGGCTGGCCCGCTTCAGCTCCTCAGACGATCGATCTATCACCAAGAGGGAGCCAGCGCTTAAATGACACCGTGCGCACCACTGCGCGAGGTGCCGGGTTTTCGGCTCTGGAAGGAGCACGCCGTCAACGACGACGATGGCCCCCTCCGCCGCCCGAACGCTCAAAGCCTGCTGGAGCGCCGTGTGACGTTTTCGCTCAGGCACAGGGATGGCGAAGGATCGTGGCTTGGGACCAAAGATGATCCCCCCTTTCCGCCACAACGGCGAACGAATGGACCCCTGTCTGGCCCGCCCTGTTCCCTTTTGCCGCCACGGCTTATGACCTCCGCCGGAGACTTCGCTGCGGGTTTTGGTGGAGGCGGTTCCGGCCCGGCGATTCGCCAGATAAGCGGTAGTGACCTCGTGCAACAGAGGTACGGATACGCGGGCTCCTCCGAAGATCTGGGGAGGCAAGGACATCTGCCCCTGGGGATCGCCCTCTTGGCTATACCACGTGGCGGATCGTTCCATGGAAGCCTATGCCTAAGATCCTTTCGGCTTAGCCGCAGGCGGAGCCGCTGCGGATGGCGCTGCAGAAGCCGCCGCCGGCGCTTTCTTCGCCTTTTTGGTAGGCTCTGCCTTGGCCGCTTTCTGGGGAGCGACCGCCGCAGGAGCCGCCTTGACCTTCTTCCGCTTCACGGTTTCACGCACCTCAACCAATCCTCGGGCGACGCCCGGCACCGCTCCGCCCACAACCAGGAGGTTCTGCTCCAGATCCACTCGGACCACCTCCAACCGCTGGGCGACGGCGGATCGAGCTCCCATATGACCAGCCATGCGCATCCCCTTGAACACCCGGCCGGGATACGTTGAACCTCCGATGGACCCCGGCGCACGCAAGCGATCGGACTGCCCATGGGTGCGCGGCCCTCCCCTGAACCCGTGCCGTTTCACGACCCCTGCAAACCCCTTGCCTTTCGTGATCCCGTGCACATCCACATAATCCCCAGGTTGGAACACGTCAACCTTCATCTCCTGGCCTACCTGGAACCCTTCAGTGGAAGGAACGCGGAACTCCTTGAGCCACCGGCAACTCTGAACACCCGCCTTGGCGAACTGCCCTGCGACGGCTTTCGACAACCGTTCCGGCTTGACATCTCCCAATCCCAGTTGCACCGCGCTGTAGCCATCCCGGTCCTGGGTTTTCACCTGGGTGACCCGACACGGGCCGGCCGCGATGACCGTGACCGGCAGCGCCCGGCCACTGCCATCGAACACCTGCGTCATTCCCACCTTCGTTCCTAAGATTCCTTTAAAAGGTACTGACATCGAGGGTGACTCCTAAAGTTTAATCTCCACATCCACCCCGGCGGGGAGGTCCAGCTTCATGAGCTCCTCCACCGTCCCTGGGGTGGGATCCTGAATGTCCACGAGCCGTTTGTGAATCCGCATCTCAAACTGCTCCCGCGACTTCTTATCCGCATGGGGAGAACGGAGGACCGTATACCGCTTCATCTGCGTGGGTAATAACACCGGCCCGACGATTGATGAGCCAGTCCGCCGGGCGATGTCCACAATCTTTGCCAACGAATCATCCAGCATCTTGTGGTCGTACGCCCGCAGTCGGATCCGAATCCGCTGATTCATTCCAAGATTTCGGTGACGACGCCGGCGCCAACGGTGTGCCCCCCTTCCCGGACGGCAAACCGCAGCTGTTGCTCCATCGCGATGGGGGTAATGAGCTCTACCTCGACCTCGGTGTTATCCCCGGGCATCACCATCTCGACCCCCGGCTTCAACTTGACGTTGCCGGTGACGTCGGTCGTCCGGAAGTAGAACTGGGGGCGGTATCCATTAAAGAAGGGGGTATGTCGCCCGCCCTCCTCTTTGGTGAGGACATACACCTGTCCCTTGAACTTCTTGTGCGGGGTAATCGTCCCGGGAGCTGCAACGACCTGCCCCCGCTCCACTTGGTTTTTCTCCAGTCCCCGGAGGAGGATGCCCACGTTGTCCCCTGCGACGGCTTCATCGAGGATCTTGCGAAACATCTCGACCCCCGTCACGACAGACTTCCGGGTTTCCTGAATGCCGATGAGCTCCACCGTGTCGCCGACCTTGGCCTTCCCCCGTTCCACGCGGCCGGTGGCCACCGTCCCTCGTCCGGTAATGGAAAAGACGTCCTCCACGGACATGAGAAACGGCTTGTCAATCTCGCGTTTGGGCTCCGGGATAGCGGTGTCCACGGCATCCAAGAGCTTGAAGATAGGGCCACACGCGGCACACTCCTTCTTGCCGCACCCGCATTGCATGGCCTTTAAGGCGCTGCCTCGAATGATGGGAATCTTATCGCCAGGAAACTCGTACTTCGAGAGCAATTCTCGGACCTCGAGCTCCACGAGGTCCACCAGCTCTTTATCCTCCACCGCATCCACCTTGTTCAAAAAGACGACGAGGTTCGGAACGTTCACCTGACGCGCTAAGAGGACGTGCTCACGCGTCTGGGGCATGGGGCCGTCCACCGCCGACACGACAAGGATCGCCCCATCCATCTGGGCCGCGCCGGTGATCATGTTCTTAATATAGTCATGATGCCCCGGGCAGTCCACGTGGGCATAGTGCCGTTTGTCGGTTTCATACTCCACATGACTGACGGCCACCGTGAGGATCTTCGATTCGTCCCGGACCACCCCGCCCTTGGCGATGTCGGCATACGACATCTCCTTGGCCTGGCCAACCTTGGAAAGGATCTTGGTCAGCGCGGCGGTCAGCAGCGTCTTGCCATGATCCACGTGTCCAATAGTTCCCACATTGACGTGCGGCTTGGTTCGCTCAAATTTGGGCTTTGACATGGCTGTCTCCTCCTTTACGCGGCTTTCTCAATGATTCCTTTCGCAATCCCCGATGGTACCTCTTCGTAATGACTGGGCTCGAGATTGAACGACGCGCGCCCCTGACTCAACGACCGAATCACCGTGGCATAGCCAAACATCTCAGCCAGCGGGACGGCCCCCCGAATGACCTGGGTCTTCCCGCGAGGCTCCATCCCGAGGATTTTCGCACGCCGAGCATTCAGATCACCGATCACATCGCCCATGTAGTCCTCAGGGGTGACGACTTCAAATCTCATGATCGGTTCTAGAAGTACCGGGGATGCTCGTTTGACCCCGCCCTTCAGCGCGAGCGAGGCGGCGATCTTGAACGCCATTTCTGAGGAATCCACTTCGTGAAACGACCCATCAAACAACGTCACCCGGAGATCCACGAGCGGGTACCCGGCCAGCGCCCCTTCCTCCAAGGCCCCCCGCACCCCTTTCTCCACCGCGGGGATGTACTCTTTGGGAACCGAACCCCCTTTGATCTTATCCACGAACTCAAAACCTTTCCCCCGCTCCTGGGGCTCGAGCACCAACCACACATGGCCGTACTGTCCACGGCCCCCCGTCTGTCGAATGTACTTCCCTTCCTCCTCTACCTTCCGACGAATGGTTTCCCGATAAGCCACTTGAGGGCGACCGATATTGGCCTGTACCCCGAACTCGCGCTGCATCCGGTCCACAAGAATCTCGAGGTGTAGTTCCCCCATGCCAGAGATGATGGTCTGTCCGGTCTCCTCCTCGGTCTTCACGCGGAAGGTCGGGTCTTCCTCTGCCAGCCGATTCATCGCCAGGGAGAGCTTCTCCTCATCGGCTTTGGACTTCGGCTCGATGGCCACGGAGATTACCGGGTCGGGGAAATGTATCGCCTCCAGGGTAATGGGGTGTTCCTCATCGCAGAGGGTGTCCCCGGTTGAGGTCACTTTCAGCCCCACCACACCGGCGATATCCCCGGCAAACACCTCCGGGATCTCTTCCCGGCGATTGGCGTGCATGCGCAGAAGCCGGCCGACCCGCTCCCGGTTCTGCCGAACGGCGTTATAGATCGTCATCCCCGCCCGCAGCGTGCCGGAGTACACCCGGAAATACGTCAGCTTCCCGACAAATGGATCCGTCTGGATTTTGAAGGCCAAGGCGCAAAAGGGGGTGGTATCCTTTGCCTCTCGAACCGTCTCGGTCTCGTCCGCGCTATCGTGTCCCTTCACGGGGGGGAGATCCAGCGGGCTAGGGAGATAGTCGCAGACAGCATCGAGGAGCGGCTGCACCCCTTTATTCTTAAAGGCGGAGCCGCAAAGCACAGGAAAAAACTTGCCGGAGAGCGTTCCCTTTCGAATTGCCCGCTTCAAGTCCGTTGACGAAATCGGCTTGCCCTCCAGGTATTGCTCCATCACGGCATCGTCAAACTCCGCCGCCTGTTCTAGGAGCTCGTGGCGCATCTTCTGGGCGTTGGCGGTTAATTCATCAGGAATCGGGATCTCGTTAAACTTCGCTCCTAGCTGGTCCCCCTCCCAACTATACGCCTGCATGGTCACCAGATCCACCACGCCGCGGAATTGATCCTCCACCCCTAGGGGGAGCTGGATCGGAACCGCCTTGGCCCCGAGACGGTCGTACATGGATCTGACCGACATCCAGAAGTCTGCCCCGACCCGGTCCATTTTGTTCAGGAACGCAATTCGCGGCACATGGTAGCGGTCCGCTTGGCGCCAGACCGTCTCCGACTGCGGTTCCACGCCGTTCCCCACGTCAAAGACGACAATCGCACCGTCCAGCACCCGGAGGCTTCGTTCCACTTCCACGGTAAAATCCACATGGCCAGGGGTATCAATGATGTTCAACTGACAGTCCCGCCAGGTACAGTAGGTGGCCGCGGCCGTGATGGTGATTCCCCGCTCGCGTTCCTGCTCCATCCAGTCCATCACCGTGGTACCCTCATGGACCTCGCCCATCTTATAGATCCGCCCCGCGTAGAACAGGACCCGCTCGGTGGTCGTGGTTTTCCCTGCATCAATATGCGCCACGATCCCGATGTTCCGAACGTTCTCTAACGGGTGCTGTCGAGGCATGGCGGTTACCACCGATAGTGGGCAAAGGCCTTATTCGCCTCGGCCATCTTGTGGGTATCGTCTCGTTTTTTGATGACCGCTCCTTCCTTCCGAGACGCCGCGATGAACTCCTCCGCCAATCGTTCAGACATGGGCCGACCCTCTTTCTCTCGGGCCACGTTCAGGATCCACCGCATGGCAAGCGTGGTACCTCGTTCGCTCCGCACCGCCACCGGCACTTGATAGGTGGCGCCGCCCACCCGCCGCGGCTTGACCTCCAGCAAGGGTTTGGCGTTCTCAATGGCTCGCGTAAAGATGGCCACCGGGTCTTCCTTGGTGCGCTCTTTCACGACGGCAAAGGCCTGAGAGATGATGCGCTCTGAGAGATTCTTCTTGCCGCGAAAATTGATCTTCCCGATAAACCGCGACACCAACACCGAGCCATACCGGTAATGGGGAGGAATCGCCTTTCTTCGTTCACGGGGTCGCAACTCTTTCCTGGGCATTAGTGTTGCCACCCCTCCCTCCGCAGCGGGCTGGCTGCGGCGATTTTGCGGCGAGACAAGGAGCGAGGAGCGCGCATATCAAAATGAGATATGTAAGTGACGAGCGACAAAGTCGTAGCCCAAAAGCGCCTAGCCCCTTTGGGGAAGCCCATTCTTGGGCCATTGCATCGTTGCTCCTCCTCGACGTGCCACTGCGGGCACGCCATCGTCGTCTCGCCTTGCACTGGCCTCAAGCCTGGGCTTCCAGCCCGCTGCGGAGGGAGGGGTGGCAACACTGTTTACTTCCCAGCTTTGGGGCGTTTCGCCCCATACTTCGAACGACCCTGTTTGCGGTCGGCCACCCCTATTGCATCCAACGTCCCCCGAATGATATGGTAGCGAACCCCCGGCAAATCTTTGACCCGACCGCCCCGAATGAGGACGATGGAGTGCTCCTGCAGGTTGTGGCCGATTCCCGGAATGTAGGCGGTCACCTCCACCCCCCGCGTCAGCTTGACCCGCGCCACCTTGCGAAGCGCGCTGTTCGGCTTCTTCGGGGTCGTGGTGTAGACCCGCGTACACACCCCCCGCCGCTGGGGGCAGCTGCCCAAGGCCGGCGCCTTCGTCTTATGGAACAAGGGCGTCCGCCCAAACCGCACGAGCTGATTACTGGTTGGCATGAAATGCCCTAAACCCGGTCCCCGCGGGGATGAGATGACCGATGATCACGTTCTCCTTGAGCCCACTCAGCCCATCGGTTCCACCCATCAGCGCGGCCTCGGTGAGCACCCGGGTCGTTTCCTGGAATGAGGCGGCTGAGATGAACGACTCGGAGGACAGGGAGGCTTTGGTTATCCCCAGGAGGACGGGCTGGGCTTCTGCCGGTTCGCCCCCGCTAGCGATGGTCCCCTCGTTGATTCGCTTAAACCGAAACTTATTGATGATCTCGCCCGTCAAGAGATCGGTGTCACCGGACTTGCTGATCCGGACGTTGGATAACATCTGGCAAACAATGATCTCAATGTGCTTGTCGTTGATCGTGACCCCCTGAAGGCGATACACCTCTTGGATTTCATTGACGAGGTGCTCCTGGACGGCCTTCGCATCCCTCACTTTCAAGATGTCATGGGGGTTCACGGACCCATCGGTAAGGGACTCCCCAACCCCGACCCGATCCCCATCGTACACCACGAGGTGCTTCCCATGGGGAATCAGGTACTCCCGGGAGGTGCCGGTTTCTTCATCCGTCACCACCACCTTCTGGCCCCCCTTCGGGGTGATATCGAGCTTCACCGTCCCGGCAATCTCCGAGATGACGGCCGCATTTTTGGGCCGACGGGCCTCAAACAGCTCCACCACGCGGGGGAGCCCCCCGGTGATGTCCTTGGTCTTGGTCACTTCCTGCGGGATCTTTGCCAGAACCTCCCCAGCGGCGATCTCCTGCCCGTCTTCCACCACAAGATAGGTGTCCACGGGGAGGGTGTAGGCGGCCAAGCGTTTGCCTCCCTTGGAGAGAATGGCCACTTGGGGATGGAGCCGTTCCGCCCGGTGCTCAATAATCACCCGCTCGGTCAAGCCGGTGATCTTGTTCTTTTCCACGTGTATGGTGATCCCTTCAATCACGTCTTCCAGTTTTGCCATCCCGCCATGCTCCGTGAGAATCGGCATCGCATGGGGATCCCATTCGGCCAGAAGCTCACCCTTGTCAACCGACTGGCCATCGCTGACCTTGAGCCGCGCCCCATACGGCACACGGGCATGGTCGCGTTCCTCACGGATGGAGAGCTCGGCATTCCGACTCACCACGACCGCGAGTCCCCGCTGATTGCGGATGACACGGAGGTTATGGAATTTCACGACCCCATCCCGAGGGCTGATGATCTGCGAGCGCTTGACCACGCGGCTCGCCGTCCCGCCAATATGGAAGGTCCTGAGGGTCAACTGGGTGCCCGGCTCACCGATGGATTGGGCCGCGATGATCCCCACCGAATCCCCCACCTCTGCGAGTCGGCCGAGGGCCAGATGGATCCCGTAACACTGCGCACAGATTCCCCGCTCTGCCTCGCAGGTCAACACGGAACGGATTCGAATCCGCTCAATGTCCGCCTCGCGAACCTTCCGCGCCGCCTCGGCGCTGATGATCTCCCCAGCCCTCACCAAGAGCTCATCCGTCAAGGGATGGAGCACGTTGTCCAGCGCCACCCGCCCAACGATCCGTTCCTCCAGCGGCTCAATCACCTCATCCCCGGAGGAGAGCGTTCCGATGGATACCCCGGAGATCGTCCCGCAATCGGCCTGGTTCACCACCACATCGTTGGCGACGTCAATCAACCGACGGGTCAGATAACCCGCATCGGCGGTTTTGAGCGCGGTATCCGCCAATCCCTTCCGGCCGCCGTGCGTGGAGATAAAGTACTCCAACACCGTCAGCCCCTCCCGAAAGTTCGAGATGACCGGCGATTCGATGATCTCGCCGACCTGGCCGGTGATCTTCTTCTGCGGTTTCGCCATCAACCCCCGCATCCCGGCCAACTGGCGGATTTGTGCGGAACTCCCCCGCGCCCCGGAGTTGGCCATCAAATAAATAGGGTTAAACTTGGACTCACCGGGGCGGTACGGCGCAAATTCCTGTTGCTTCATTCCATCGAACATGATGTCCGCGATACGATCGGTGACATGGGTCCAGAGGTCAATGATCTTGTTGTACCGTTCGCTGTCTGTAATGACCCCCATCTTCGCCTGGCGTTCAATCGCCGCGGCCTTGGTCTGAGCCTCTTTGACCAAGCGGGTCTTCTCATCGGGGACGGTCATATCGTTGATCCCAATCGAGAGCCCGGCCAGCGTCGCATGGCGGAACCCCAATTGCTTGAGATCATCGAGCAGGACGACGGTCCGATAATGGCCCAGTTGGCGATAGCACCGCTCCACCAACTCCCCCAACTCTTTCTTCGTCAAGGCCTGATTCACATACCCCAACTCTGGCGGGATGACCTCATTGAACAGCACGCGGCCCACCGTGGTCCAATGCTTCCATTGGTTACAATCGCGTTGGCGGTCCACCCCCAGTTCCGGCTCCACGATGGGCGTGATTCCCTGGACCTTGATGCGGGCGTGAAGGGAGACCACCCCCCGCTGATACGCAGCCAGCACCTCATCTCGGGAATTCAAGATCATCCCCTCTCCTAAATCCCCCGCCTTTGGCTTGGTCAGGTAACTGCAACCGAGGACCATGTCCTGGGAAGGGGTCACGATGGGCTTGCCGGAGGCGGGGGAGAGAATGTTGTTGGAGGCCATCATGAGCAGCCGGGCTTCCAATTGGGCCTCCAGGGATAACGGGATATGCACCGCCATCTGATCTCCGTCGAAGTCTGCGTTGAAGGCGGCGCACGTCAGAGGATGGAGCTGAATGGATTTGCCCTCGATGAGGACGGGCTCGAAGGCCTGGACGCCCAGCCGGTGGAGGGTGGGGGCGCGATTCAACAGCACGGGATGGCGTTGGGTGACCTCCTCCAGGATATCCCAAATCTCAGGCTTCACCCGTTCGAGCATCCGTTTCGCGGCCTTCAGCATGACGTTCTCGCGCTTCATAAGCTCTCGGATGATAAAGGGTTTAAAGAGCTCCAACGCCATCTCTTTGGGCAGACCGCATTGATGGAGCTTCAGGTTCGGCCCGACCACAATCACGCTCCGGCCAGAATAATCTACGCGTTTTCCCAGAAGGTTCTGTCGGAACCGCCCCTGCTTGCCTTTCAAGATATCGGAGAGGGATTTTAGCGGCCGGTTTCCTGCCCCGACCACGATCTTCCCCCGGGCCCCGTTCTCGATCAAGGCATCCACCGCTTCCTGCAGCAAGCGCTTTTCGTTGTGAATCATGATCTCGGGGGCTCGCAGTGCTTCGATGTGTTTCAAGCGGTTATTCCGGTTGATGATGCGCCGATACAGATCGTTCAGATCGGAAGTCGCAAAGCGGCCGCCTTCCAAGGGTACCAGGGGACGGAGATCCGGGGGGATCACGGGGAGGACCTGAAAGACCATCCACTCCGGGCGCGTCTTGGACTTCTTGAAGGCTTCGAGGATGCGTAGACGTTTGACGACGCGGGTCCGTTCCGCCTCGGAATCGATCGTTTTCAGCCGGCTACGAAGTTCCCGCGATTCTCCCTCCACGTCAATCTTCGCCAACAGCTCTCGGATCGCTGCCGCTCCAATCCCGATCTTGACCTTGGTGCCGAATTCTTGGCGGAGCTTCTGATACTCTTCCACGGTCAACAGTTGATGCGCACGGAGGACGTTCTGTCCGTCTGAAGTGACAAAGTCTTCCAACGCGATATAGCGGGCATAGTAGACGACCCGTTCGAGGTCGGACAGTTTCATGTTGAGGAGCGTCCCGATCCGTGAAGGGGTCTTGCGTAAAAACCAGATATGGCCGACCGGCACCGCCAGCTCAATGTGACCCATGCGCTCCCGACGGACCTTGGACTCAGTGACCTCGACCCCGCAGCGATCGCAGATGACCCCCTTGTTCTTAATCCATTTGTATTTCCCACAGTTGCATTCCCAGTCGCGGACGGGTCCAAAGATCCGCTCGCAGAACAGGCCATCCCGCTCTGGCTTGAAGGTCCGATAGTTGATGGTCTCCGGTTTCCGGACCTCGCCATAGGACCAAGCGTGAATCTGTTCGGGGCTGGCGATGGTCAGCCGCATCGCATTGAAATCGCTGAAGTTCAGCTCCCGTTCGCTGCGACGTCGGGCGCGAGTCGCCTGGGTGTGGCGCCGCTCCAGAAATGGCCTGACAGCAGTGGTTGGCATGCTTAGTCCTTAAGCCCTCCGCCCTCCCGCTTCCCCGGGATCGCGGCTCCCGTCCCGTCGGTCCCCGCGGCCTGTTTGGTCAGCTCGACGTTTAACCCCAGGGCTCGAAGCTCTCGCACCAGGACCTTAAAGGATTCGGGGACTCCTCCCTGGGATAGGGTCTCCCCCTTGATGATCGCCTCGTACATCTTCGTCCGACCGGCGACATCGTCGGCCTTGACGGTCAGGAACTCCTGCAGGGTGTACGCCCCACCGTAGCCTTCGATGGCCCAGACCTCCATCTCCCCAAACCGTTGACCCCCGAACTGGGCCTTCCCACCCAACGGCTGCCGGGTAATGAGGGAATAAGGGCCGGTGGACCGCGCGTGGATCTTGTCCTCCACCAAGTGGGCCAGCTTGATCATATACATGAGCCCCACGGTGACCGGACTCTCAAAGGGTTCACCCGTCCGACCGTCGTAGAGCGTAAACCGTCCATCGTCAGTCGGGAGATACTTTCCTAGTATACCGGCCTGGCGAAGTTTTTCCTTCGCTTGCCGAATCATGTCAATGACCTGTTCCTCTTTGGCACCGTCGAAGACCGGACAGATCATCTGCACATTCAGCACCCTGGCCGCCCACCCCAACATGGCCTCCAAGAGCTGCCCCACATTCATCCGGGAGGGTACCGACAAGGGTGAGAGCACCACATCCACCGGGGTTCCATCGGGCAAGAACGGCATATCCTCCGGCGGCAAGATCTTGGCGACAACCCCTTTGTTCCCATGCCGCCCAGCCAGCTTGTCGCCCACCTGGACCCGCCGTTTGGTGGCCACATACACCTTGACGGTCTTGTTCACGGTCACCGGCATTTCATCACCGATCTTGAGATTTTCCTTCGCCCGGGCCATCTCGCGCCGGAGCTCTTGCTCTAGGGTCTGGTAGAGCAAGCGATGCCGTTCTTTCTCTGCCTCGACCTCTTTCTTGGTCAGCTCTCGTTTCTGATGTTGCCGATCGAGGTCGGCCATCTTCTCTTTGCGTTGCCGGCGAAGGTCTTCCAGCAAACCCTCGTAGTGGGCCTCAAACTGCTCAAGCCGCTTGCGCTCATCTTTAGAGGAAAGTCGCTCGTGACGGACAAAAACACGCACGGACATGATCTTCCCGGAGACCCCCGGGGGCACTCGCAGCGACGCATCCATCGTATCCTCGGCTTTCTTGCCGAAAATCACCTTCAGCAGACGCTCCTCCGGCGTGACCTGTTGCTCGCCCTTCGGCGCCACCTTTCCCACGAGAATGTCCCCGGGATTGACCTCCGCGCCCACGCGAATAATTCCCTGGTCATCGAGGTTGACTAGCGCCTCGGCGCCGACGTTCGGGATATCGCGGGTGATCTCCTCGGCCCCCATCTTGGTGTCTCGAGCCTCCATCTGAAACTCCCGAATGTGCACCGAGGTGAACACATCCTCACGAACCAATCGTTCAGAGAGGAGGATGGCGTCCTCAAAGTTGTAGCCCTCCCACGGCATAAAGGCGACTAAGAGGTTCCGTCCCAACGCCAGCCCCCCGTTGGCGGTACACGCGCCGTCCGCCAGGATCTCGCCCTTCCGTACCGTCTCGCCGATCCCCACCAGCGGGACTTGGTTGAGACAGGTATCCTGGTTGGATCGGGTATAGCTCCGGAGGTGGTAGAGGTCCACCCCAGTCGAGCCTTCCTCGCTCCAGATCGCGATGGTGTCGGCGGTTACCCTCACCACCTTCCCTCCCCGCCGCGCGGTGACCACCGCCCCAGAATCCCGGGCGGCCCGTTCCTCAATGCCCGTGCCCACGAGCGGCGGCTCCGTCACCAAGAGCGGGACCGCCTGGCGTTGCATGTTGGAGCCCATGAGCGCGCGGTTGGCATCATCGTGCTCCAGAAACGGAATGAGCGCGGTCGAGGCGGAGACGACCTGGATGGGGGAGATATCCATGAAGTGAATCTCTTCGGGAGGGAACTCGCGGAAATCTCCGCGATAGCGGCAGAGGATCCGCTGGGAAAGGAACCGCCCCTGTGGGTCCACAGGGGCATTCGCTTGTGCCACCACAAACTCGTCTTCATGGTCCGCGGTGAGGTACACGACCTCAGCGGTGACCCGCCCGCGGACCACGCGGCGATACGGGGATTCGATCAACCCGTACTCGTTGACGCGGGCATAACACGCCAGCGAGGTAATCAGTCCGATGTTCGGTCCCTCCGGCGTTTCGATCGGACAGATCCGGCCATAGTGGGTATGATGGACATCCCGGACCTCGAAGCCGGCACGTTTCCGGTGGAGCCCGCCCGGGCCTAACGCGCTCAGCCGCCGCTTATGGGTCAGTTCTGCCAAGGGATTGGTCTGATCCATAAACTGCGAGAGCTGCGAGGTCCCAAAGAACTTCCGGACCACGGCCACGACGGGCGCGGTGTTCATGATCGCCCGAGGGGTCATGGTGGTTTTGTCTTGGACGTTCATCCGTTCGCGAACGATCCGCGCCATCTGAGCGAGCCCGATCCGAATCTGGTTCTCTAAGAGCTCCCCAACCGCCCGAACCCGACGGTTCCCCAGGTGGTCAATGTCATCCACCTCAACCTTGATGAAGGTTTTCCCTTCTCCCACCTCGGTCACGCCGTTGTTCAGGTGAACGACGTACTGCATCGTTGCGATGATGTCCTCGACCGTCAGGGTCCGACGCCGCTCGGAAGGGATTTCCCATGAACCATTCTTCCGTTTGGAGAGCGCCTCAAGGAGCCCTTGGAGCTTTCGGAGGATCTTATACCGTCCCACTTTGGAGAGATCATACTTCCGAATGGATTTAAAGAGGAGGGCGTCGAGGTAGGTTTCCGCTTGATCTGGGGCGATGAACTCTTGGGCCCGGAGCACCCGGTAGAGGGCGTTCACGGCCTCCCGACGGGACCGGATCGTGTCCTTAAGCAACGTGTTCCGGATAGTCACATCGTTCAAGCCCGGGTCCCACACGAGGAGGTGGCAACTCTTGATCTTCCGTTCCTGGAACAACCGGAGAACGTCCTTGCTGAGCTCCCGGTTGGCCTCAAGAAGCACTTCGCCGGAGGTGGTATCCACCACCTCCTCTGCGGCCACTCGGCCGATGAGCTGTTCCACTTTGCTCGAATGCAGGTCAACGGTCTCAATCGGATAGAACAACCTGAGGATGTCGGCGTCCTGTTCGATCCCCAGCGCCCGAAGCAGCACCGTCGCCGGAATCTTCTTCCGCTTGTCAATGCGCACGTAGAGGGCGTTGTTGAGATCAAATTCAAACTCGACCCATGCGCCTCGATAGGGAATGATCCTCGCAAAAAAGAGTTTCTTCCCATAGGAAGAGCTTTTCTTCTCCTCGTCTTCTTCAAAGATCACGCCCGGGGAGCGATGGAGCTGGCTGACGATGACCCGCTCTGCTCCATTGATGATGAAGGTCGCGGTCTCGGTCATGGCCGGAAGGTCACAGATGTAGACCTCTTGTTCGGCAATTTGCTTGACCTTGCCATCGGCTTGACGCTGCAGCAGCCGGAAGGTCGCCTTCAGGGACATCGCGCAAATGCCGTCCTTGATAATGGCTTCCTCCGCGGTATTGGACGGTTCCCCTAACGAGTAGCTGACGAACTCCAAGGTGAGCGTCTCGTCGTTGGTGCTGACCGGGAAGACGTCAAGGAAGACGGCTTGGAGCCCCTGGATCTTCCGCTTAGCCGGTTCCACGTCCCGCTGCAGAAAATCCTCAAAGGACTTTTTCTGCATCTCCAAGAGCTCAGGCAGTGGGATGATCCCTGGGATCCTGGAAAAATTGATCTTTTTCATTTCCCTTTATTTAATCTCAACGGTTGCGCCCACTTCTGTCAGTTTCTTCTTAATCTCCTCGGCCTGGTCCTTGGTGAGCCCTTCCTTGATCGTCTTGGGGGCTCCCTCCACGAGGTCCTTGGCCTCTTTCAGCCCAAGCGCGGTGATCTCCCGGATGACCTTAATGACGGGGATCTTGTTTGCCCCGGCAGCGGTCAAGACCGCGGTGAACTCCGTCTGCTCCTCAGCCGCAGCCGCAGGGGCTGCCCCGGCAGGCGTTCCCGCACCCGCCGCGTGTGGCGCATAGGCCACCGCAGGGGCCGCCTGCACGCCAAACTTCTCTTCCAACGCCTTCACCAACTCGGCCAGCTCCAACACCGTCATGTGCGAGACGGCGTCAAGTACCGCATCCTTCGTTGCGAGTTTTTCAGCCATCGTTATCCCTCCACTTTCCCCGTTTGTTGCGCAATTTGCTGAAGCACAAGTACAAGCTGTCGGAGCGGCGTCTCGAGCGCGGTGGCGAACCGATAGAGCGGGGACGCCATCATCTGAACGCACCGACTCAGCAGGACAGGGCGCGAAGGAAGCGCTGCCAGCGTTTTTACCTCCCCACTGGTCAACAGCCTCCCCTCCACCCATCCAGCCCGGAGCTTCAAACGTTCGTGTTCTTTCGCGAACTCGATGCCGATCTTCGCCGCGGCGATAGGGTCCGACCGATCAATGACGAGCGCGGTGGGCCCTTCCACCTGGGGTACGCACGTGTCCCATCCCACCGCCCCGAACGCGCGGCGGGTCAGGGAGTTCTTGACCACGTGATACTCCCCCTGGAGAGGCCGCAGCTTCGCCCGCAGCTCATCCAGCTCCGCCATTTTCAATCCCTGATAGTCGGTGATGAACACCGAGGTCGCCTGCTTGAGTTTCTCCACGAGGGTTTGAACAGCGGCTTCTTTCTCAGCTTTTGGCATTAGAGGTCCTCTCCAAATTCACCCGCCCTCACCCCCACCCTCTCCCGCCAGGTGAGAGGGGATAGGAATAAACCTATCCTCAAGCGGAGCCTAACGAAGATGCCGGCAACGACTTACTCTCCCAGTCCCCTACGAGACAAGTACCATCAGCCCTGAAGAGCTTAACTTCCGTGTTCGGAATGGGAACGGGTGTTGCCTCTTCGGAATAGTCACCGGCATCCTCTTAAGGCCCGTGACTTCCCACGCTCTTGTCACAACAAGGACGCCGATGCTGCCGGGGATTCCCCGACACCCACCAGCGTCCTTGAGGACACAAGGAAACCAAACGTCGCATCGTCCTACGTCTTACTGCTGGATCGAATGATGCGGCCAAGCCTCACGGCCAATTAGTACGGGTTAGCTCCACGCCTTGCAGCGCTTCCACACCCCGCCTATCAACCCAGTAGTCTCCTGGGGGCCTTTAGGGCCCGACTTTCGTCGGGCACGGGACACCTTATCTTGGGGTGGGCTTCACGCTTAGATGCCTTCAGCGTTTATCCCATCCGAACATAGCTACCCAGCGATGCCCCTGGCGGGACAACTGGTACACCAGAGGTTCGTCCATTTCGGTCCTCTCGTACTAGAAATAGCTCCCCTCAAGTATCCTCCGCCCACGGTAGATAGGGACCGTACTGTCTCACGACGTACTGAACCCAGCTCACGTAC
>JACPXA010000151.1 GCA_016196785.1 Elusimicrobiota bacterium | reverse complement strand
CCCGATGGAAGACGACGAACGCCGCCACACACAGGATGGCGAGAATCCAAGCGCTGCGTCTGAGCACAGGAGGGAATGGTAAAAACCAGGTGGTGATCAGGAAGAGCACGGCAAAGCTCAACCCGTCGCAGGTTCGCTCTACCAGCACCGTAGCGAGGGTGGCGCTGCGAGAGATTCGCATGCGTGTCCCAGTGAGGTGGGCGCGAACCAATTCCCCGGCACGTAAGGGAAGCAGGTTATTCGCAAGGAAGCCAATCATGAGGAACGCGAAGAGGTGTTTCCCCGCCACCGCACCCAAAGGACTTAAAAGTACCTGCCACCGCCACGTGCGGAACAGGAAGCCCACACTATAGGCCACCGCGGCGGGAAACATCCAGCGATAATCCGCCTGAGCCAACGACGTCAGCACCTCGTGGAGGTGGAGTCCACGCAGGGCGAAATAGAGACAAACCGCTCCGATCCCCAGACCGATCAGCGCCCGTTTGTTACTCATATGACTGACGAATCAACGTCATCGCTGCCTCAAATTCCTGAGGATGCCATTGCGTGAGATGTGCCTCATAGGCGGAGCCGGTGGGGGCCAGTCCAGGGGATTGTTCAGTCTCTTGCTTCAACCGGGCCAGGCTCCGGAGCGTCCACTCCGCACGACGCCATTGTTGGGTTTCAAGATAGCAAGCGGCGATCCCTTGGTGGGCTTCAAAACAGTACGGTTCGAGCCGAATCGCTTCCTGGAAGTAGGGTAAGGCGCGTTTCGGCTCTTGGTGCTGAAGGAGAAAAGCGCCCAGGTGGGCGTACAACAGGGCGTTCCTGGGGGAACGCGCGATGGCCTGATGATAGGCGTCGAGGGTCTGACGAAAACGGGCAGTTGGCGGAGACTGGATTCCCGTGGTTCGACTCCGCTCACCGTCTGGTTCGACAGGCTCACCATCCTGAGCAACGTCGAAGGACTGAGCTTGTCGAAGGACTTGCACGGGAATGACGCCCGGGGTGCCCATTGTATAGAAGTAAATGAGCGATTCATAGAGAGCAGGATTCGATGGATCACGCCGAATGGCGCTTTTTAAGAAAGACTCTGTCTTGGTAAAATGGGAGGGATCGTGGGTTCGGTGGAACTCCAGGATCTGCTGATGAGCCAACGCTTCCCAATGGGTAGCCTTCAGGGGGTTGATGCGCATGGCCCAATAAGGCAGGCCTTGACTGGCGAGGACTTCCGCCGTTCCAAAGGATGCGAGGAGGAGGACAAAGGTAAGGCACACGGCTTGAGCGGCGACGCGTGGGAAGGCAGCCCGCAAAACCGTTGACGCATGATTGGCGAATGATGGTTGCTCAACAGGTTGCTCATCAGTTCGTTCCCGGTTGAGAGCGATGACGAATAACATACCCCCTAGGAGTACCATGGCTGGCAGATGGAACGTGAGATCGAACAATGCTTGGATGAGCAACACCAGCAACCCCGCCTTCGCAGGAATACCCCAGAGAACGGGACCTCCGTTCTGACGACCAGTTTTCCTTTCCCCCTCCCCCTCTGCCCGCTTTTCGTTAGGTGGGGGCGTGTTCCACCCATACAGTTTCCATAGGCCGAAACCCAACAAACCAAGGGCTGGTAGTCCCATTTCCGTTGCCAACTGTAGATACTCATTGTGGGCGAAGGCGGTGGTCAGGCCATACCGAGCGAGTGCACCGATCACAGGGAATGCGTGGCGATGATACGCGTACTCGAAGTTACCCAGCCCATACCCCAAGAAGGGGTGATCGAGGATCCCTCGGGCGGCGACCCCCCAAATAGCCAGTCGCTGGTTGGCAAAAGGGGTCGGAAAATTGAGCTTAAGATATTGTTCAATGAGCGGGGTTGGCAACATCGCCATGAGAGCCAGCATGCTGGCCATCCAGAGAAGGCCCCCTCGCCCTTGCCAACGGTGCATGACCACATATCCCATTGCACAGAGCGTACCTACCAGGGCTCCCCGTGAGCGGGAAGCAAGCATCGCAAACAAAAAGAGACCAGCAAGTAACCCTGGTAACAGGACATTGGGGACGGAACCTTGCAGTGGTAGGCTAGTCCCTTCAGTGGGATGATGATTGTGAGGCTGCAGGGTACCTGGGAAGGGGGAAGAGGAGTACAAGAGCCTGGCAATAAGTGAAACGAAGGCCGTCCCAATGAATCCCGCCACCCAATTTGGGTTATTCGGAAAAAAACCATACGGGGCGTTCGACCAGCGTTGCCCGATGACAACAATCGCTTGTAATGTGGCCAGCCCCCAGAAACAGAAGAAAAAGCGGGGAGCGAAAGAATCCATAGAGAACAACGTGTATAACAGGACGGCGAAGAGAATCACCAGGGTGACCTGGATCGTTGACCAGAGGGATTGATAGAAATACACAGAGTTGCCCAAGGATAATACGATCCCCAAAAAGAACCAGAATAGGGACAGGGCAAGAAAGTTTTCCCCCCTCCCCTTACCCTTCTTCCCCCAAACGGCTTTCTTCTTCGCAATGATCGTCCAAGTCCACGCAAGAATCAGCAATCCGACCACCGTAAAGGTAGGAATTGTTTTGGCCCCTTTTAGTAGGACGGCGGTTGCAAAGATCAGCAGTGGTGTCCAACTCAGAAATCCTCGTCTTTCCCCCTGAACCATACCCCTACCGCTTTTCCCTTTTACGGAGCGATGCCAGCAAGCGCTGGTATTCAGTTCGCGCAGGAGCCAGACGAATCGCCTCTCGGAGCGCTTGGCGAGCGGCTGGAATCTCTCCATGCAATCTATGGAGCTGGGCCAAGGCCGCCCATCCAGAAGCCTGCTGGGGTTGGCGGTGCACCGCCTGCTCTTGGGCGAGAATAGCCTCATCCAGCCAACTGGGAGAGCCCTCCTGTTGGAAGCGCCGGACATACGTTTCTGCTAATGCTGTATAAGGAATGGGGTCGAGTGAATCTCGGTCAACAGCGGTCTTGAAAGTCCTCTCTGCCTGGTCGAGCTGTCCCTTCCCTAGGAGGTATTGCCCCATGGCCAGATGACGACTGGCAAGAAAGGGTTTCACAACCGCGACGAGGCTCGCACTTGTGGCTAAAAGGATTCCTCCAATCAGAGGACCGTTGAAAAACTTCCGTTGACTTCCTTGGACGTCGTGAGACTGCATTCTTGCCTGCGCGGGAATGACACCGTAGGCATCTCCTAAAAGGAACCAAAAGGGCAAACTGATCCCAGGAAGCAGAAAGCTGTAATCGAAGCAATTGGTGATCAGGAGACCACCTACAGCGAGACGACTGGAGAGAGAGGAACTGTGCTTAAAAAACCGGTAAACGACCAACCCGAAAGCCCCAACTCCCAAGAGACCGATTTCAGCGGCGAGTTGCAACGGAAGGCTGTGGGGGTACTGTGAGAAAAGCCCGGCCATCTGGAGTTGGGGAAGTAAAATTTCTGTTGAGCCCAGACCGGCACCGATCAGAGGATGGTTCTTCCAAAGGGCTATGGCGGCCTGCCACCAGACCAGCCGATCTAACACCTGAGGTTGGGAAGCCTTGAAAACCAGGCACCCCCCAATCACCATCAGACAAATCAAGCCCCATTTTTTAGGCCCTTGTTTTGTGGTTAGGAAGAACAATCCCCCTAACACCCCGATCCAGGCGGCCACGGAGCGGGTGGCTACCAGGAGGAGTACGGTAAGACCCATGCCAAAGAGCGCGGTTATTTCCCGACCCCCCCCCGTGCCTCCCCCTTTCGTAAAGGGGGAAGGAGGGGGATTTCTCCGAGCCATGACGGGATACCTCAAACGAGTTCCTCCTTCGTCTCCCATGAGATGACTTGCCCACAGAGGAAGCATCAAGACTAGGAAACCAGCCAACATGGTTGATTTGGCAAAGGGACCTGTTGGTGCTGTCCACGGATCGCTCAACCATTGAGAAAGTGCTAGGACAACGGCGGCGAGACTTCCCCCCAGTAGGATGCCCTTCACTACTTGCCGGTCCTGAGGCGCCAACAACAAGCCTAGAAGAAACATCCCGAAACCGTTCAGCCAGTTGAACAGTTCCTGACGGCTTAAGGCAGGGGTCAACGAGCGAGAAGTAGACCAAAAGAGTACTACTGTAAGACATAGAAAAGGTAACCGCAGGGGTGTTGTAAGGAGAGGAGTGATCGAGAGACGTCCCGTCACACTGATCTTTATCAACGGAAGCGTTAAGAACAGGATGGTTCCGATGTGAAGCGCCGTTTGGGCCCATAAATCCCATCCACCGCGAGCGAGGGCCCCGAATGCCAGTAAGAGGCCGGTACCTACAGCGAGGCCGATATGACGGGGATTTGAGCCAGAAAGACTGGAGTCCAAAAAGTTGATTAGTGCAACGACGTCCCTTACTCTTCGACGACGGTGGGGGTGACGAAGACGAGGAGCTCGGTGCGCGTCTTGCTATTGGATGACGTTTTAAAGAGTTGACCAATAACGGGAATATCGCCCAACAGGGGAACCTGCGAGGCCGTTTTATCGGTCTGTTCTTTAATCAGTCCGCCAATGACCACGGTTTCGCCGTTCCGGATCATGATCACCGTCTCGGCCTCTCGGGTGCTCACCTGGGGAGCCTGTCCCGGAGTAATCGTTTTCGCCTGGCTGACTTCTGGACGAATCTTCAAGGTGATTCGTTTATCCACGTTGATCGTGGGGGTGACGGCGAGCTTCACACCGACCTCAACGAACTGCGTGCTTTGAGTCTGGCCTTGTCCTGGACTGACGTTCGTGATGGTGTAGGGAATACGATCCCCGACTAGGATTTTTGCCTCCTGATTATTGAGGGTAATGATCCTGGGGTTGGAGAGGATCTTCGTGTTGCTCTTCTTGGCCAGAGCTTTGAGAACGACATCCAACTGGGAACTGGCGCCAAGCACGCCGAAGCTGAACACGCCTCCTGCAGGAGTTTGCCCTGATGTCGCCACCCCTGCGCCCTGAAGTAAGCCTAACCCCGATGACCCCCCACCTGGCAGCGCGATCCGGCCAGTCGGCCCACCGGGCGTGTTGATACCAGCACCAGGGCCCGTGGGTGGAACCACGTCAGATCCTCCCACCGTGATCGTGTTCCCTTGTCTGCTGGTTGTCCGGGCATAGCCCCAGTCAACCCCGAGGTCCAGACTTTTACCAAGAGCAACCTCGATGATCTTCGCCTCAATGGAGACCTGGGAAGGGGGACGGTCGAGCTCGCGGATGTGCCGTTCGGCTTGCTGGAGGCCTTCAGGGGTGTCAGTGACGACGAGCGAGCTGGTGGCGGGGTCAAGGGTAATCGTGCCCTTTCGGCCTTCCGCGCCGCGGATGGCGTCAAGCTGAGTTTTGAGATCGGTGCCTTTGGCATAGCGGAGCGAGAAAACCTTTGTGAAGGTCACTGCCTGCGAGCGCTCGGTCGTGAGTGCCGCCGAAGTGATCACGCGAAGGATGTTATCACCCGCCGGGGCGGCGACGAGTCCGCGCAACGTCAGGACCGTCTGAAATGCCTGATCAAACGGGACATTCTCGAGGTGGACGGTGACGGTTCCGGTCACGTCGCTGCCATAGACGATGTTGATGCCCGATTTCACCGAGAGGACCTGTAAGACATCCCGAACATCGGCGTCCACGAAGTCTAGGGTCACGGGAGACGTTGGAAGCGTCACGCTCTTTTTGGCCTCGGTGGGTTGAGCTGGCGCTTCTTTGACCGGGAGTGGAGCAGGTGTCGTAGGTGTGCTCGCGGACACGGTCAGGGGGGGCGTCTGGACCAGGGGAGTAGCGGGAGCCGTAGAAGAAGCCACAGCGGTGACTGCGAGCGATGAAGCGGTCACGACAGAGGGTGAAGCCTCCACTGTTGGAGATGCGGGTTTTACTGGAGCCTTCACCGTTTTGCTCTGTAAGGTAACGGTGATCTGACCATCTTTTGACTCTGCCGT
>JACPXA010000150.1 GCA_016196785.1 Elusimicrobiota bacterium | reverse complement strand
CGATATCGAGGTTCAGGGCTTTGTCAGGGAAGGCTCGGTAGAAATCGAGGAGCGACTGACCCGCCGCCCCTTCCATCCCCACGAGGAGTGAATGATCGCGCTGTCGTTGAAGAGCCTCGATGACCTTGGCGATGTTCCGTTGAACCTCCCAATGACCGTGTAAGTCCTGAATATGGACGATGAGTGGTGTGTTGTGACCCGGTGCAAGGTGTGTCTCCTGGATCGTCGCATACGGCCCAATCGCCCGCGCTATTTCTTCAACCCACGGCAGGTCAAAGCGGGACGAAGGTGGGGAACCGACAGGCCCGCCCCCAGCCGTCACTCGCAACCCTTGGACCGCGTGGCGGCGGTCCTCCCAGAAGGAGGCTCGGGCGAGGGGAGGCGCCAGGACGTGCGTATAGAAGACGACGACCGCCATCACAGCGGCCGTAGGACGGACCCAATGGAAGGGGTTCGGAACTGATCCGTTCATTAATGCAACGACGTCCCGCCCCATACAGATGAGTATAGGGGTGGAGGGTTAAGATTGCATGAAGGATTGGTAACGATCTTGTAAATTTTCGATGGATGAAGAACTAGATGATCAGCTTGAAAACTCTGTCAGTGTCGTCTTGGGTCTTCCTTTGGAGAGCTTTGTCCGGGGGTCGAGGAAGAAGCTCTGAACGGTACCCTGGGAGTTTTTGACCACCAGTTGTTGGGCGGGGATGTTGATGGCGGTGATGGTTCCGGAGAACGCCTGCGCCGCTGAACGCCTGGCTTTGGGTTTTGGCCTGTCTGGCACGCCTGGGGCAGGGAGGGGTGAGACGATCGGCTGGGGGGATGGTGGGGATGACTGTGGTTGAGCATGTACCAGCAACCAACACCCGCTCAACACCATCATGAGGAGAAGCACCGTGACTAACCAGATCTGCATCGAAAGACCTCCTTTTGCGAGGAAAGTGAGGGGAATCGTTTCCCCACCGCTTTAGAGATGCTAGGAGGCTAAAATATTCCCGATTTAAGGCTTGGGAGGGGGTTGGTGGACGTGGAGGCCGCACTCTTTCTGTTCGGGGGCTTCCCACCACCAGCGGCCGGCGCGGGGGTCTTCACCGTGTTTGACAGCGCGGGTGCATGGGGCACACCCGATGCTGGGATAGTGTTGATCGTGGAGCTTGTTGTAAGGAATGTGATTGGCTCGGATATACGCCCAGACCTGGTCCCAGGTCCAGTCCGCAAGCGGGTTCACCTTGATGATGTTGCCGTGATCCAGGTCCCGCTCCACCTTCTGCACTTGGGTACGGGTGACGCCCTGGTCCCGGCGCAGTCCGGTAATCCAGGCATCCAGCCCTTTCAACGCCCGTTTTAAGGGTTCGACTTTGCGTACCCCACAGCACATTTTGCGGTTTTCGATACTGTGATAAAACAGATTGAGCCCACGCTCTCGGACCATGGTTTCCACGGCCTGGGTATCTGGGAACATGACCTCTATGGAAATTTTGTATTTTTCCCGGATGGCATCCATAACCTCGTAGGTTTCATAGGGGAGCCGGCCGGTGTCCAGCGTGAACACCCGAGCCTTCGGGTTGACCTTCACCATCATGTCAATGAGGACCACATCCTCTGCCCCAAAACTGGACGCCAGCGCAACTTTCGGATGAAAGGTCTCCAGCACCCATCGTACAACTTCGTGAGCGGTCTGGTTTTCGAGTTGCTGGGCTGTCGCAGCGATATCAATCGTTTTCATAGAACTTTTTCCTTTATACTACCATCTTTCTGTCCATCAGGGCAGATCGGTCGCCCCCATGAGATACCGATCACATTCGCGGGCTGCGCCGCGACCCTCCTGGATAGCCCAAACCACCAGGCTCTGCCCACGGCGCATATCGCCAGCGGCGAACACGCCTTGTATGTTAGTCGCATACTTGTCGTATTCTGCCTTGGCATTGGAACGCGAATCCCGCTCGACCGCGAGGGCATTGAGGAGCGTATCCTCAGGTCCCAAGAACCCCATCGCGAGAAGGACCAACTGCGCCGGCCACACCCGTTCGGTGCCCGGAAGCTCTTTCATGGCGAATGACCCATTGGTTCCCTTAGGCCATTCCACCTGAATTGTATGGATGGCCTTGACGTGACCTGATGAGTCCCCTTCAAATTTTTTTGTGACAATGGCGTACCGGCGAGGATCCGCACCAAATACCGCCGCAGCCTCTTTTTGACCATAGTCCAGCAGGTACACCTTAGGCCATTCGGGCCAAGGGTTATCCGGCGCTCGCTCATCGGGAGGTCGTGGAAGGATCTCGAATTGCGTGAGGGTTTTACAACCATGGCGCATCGCGGTGCCGACGCAGTCCGTGCCTGTGTCGCCTCCCCCGATGACGATGACCTCTTTTCCTGTGGCGGAGATGAACCGCCCATCCTGATGCTGGCTGTCCAGCAGGCTCTTGGTGTTCGCCTGCAGAAACTCCATCGCAAAGTGAATACCTTTGAGGTGCCGACCTTCCACCGGCAGGTCCCGCGGCTTCGTTGCCCCGCCGCACACCACTGCCGCGTCATATTCCTTGAAGAGTTTTTCGGCCGGGTACTGTATTCCCACCTCGGTGTTTGTGATGAAGGTCACCCCTTCCTGGGTCATGACATCCACCCGACGCTGGACAATGGTCTTGTCGAGCTTCATATTGGGGATCCCGTACATCAACAGACCACCAATCCGATCATCCCGCTCAAACACCGTCACGCAGTGACCGGCTTTGTTGAGCTGCGCCGCACAGGCAAGGCCCGCGGGTCCAGATCCCACCACCGCCACCTTCTTGCCGGTCCGTTTGGCGGGTGGGTCGGGGACCACCCAGCCTTCTTCAAAGCCGCGGTCAATGATGGCGCATTCGATATTTTTGATCGTGACGGGTGGACTGGTGATACCGAGCACGCAGGAGGCTTCGCAGGGAGCCGGGCACACACGCCCGGTAAATTCCGGAAAATTGTTCGTCTTGTGGAGGCGGTCGAGCGCTTCCCGCCAGAGGCCTCGGTAGACGAGGTCGTTCCATTCGGGAATGAGGTTGTTAACAGGACAGCCCGAGGCCATCCCATTGATCAGCGTCCCGGTGTGACAGAAGGGGACCCCGCAGTCCATGCAGCGCGCCCCCTGCTGGCGGAGACGTTCCTCCGGCATGTGGTAATGAAATTCCTTCCAATCCCGGAGCCGCTCCTCCGGAGACCGATCAGCCGGCAACTCACGCTGGTATTCTAGAAA
>JACPXA010000157.1 GCA_016196785.1 Elusimicrobiota bacterium | reverse complement strand
CGGCTCTCCATCTCGCACCCAAAGATCTTGGGCTCTAGAGCTGTGGGGCAAATTGCGCAACAGGTCTAGTCATTCATGGAGAGTAACGTGGAAAACCCGAAAAAAGGGGTCACGTAAATGTCCAGCGCTCTTCGCAGTGTGGAAGCTTGCCACACGGCCTGCCACAGAAATTTCGCTTCGCCCTGAGCCCCCCTTCTTGCTTTCGCAAGAAAGCAGGGGGGGCCACGGACTCGGTCCCGGACATGCTTCGCATGTCACGGGGCGAAATTTCTTAGTTCGTGAAACTGGCAGCACCGAACGGGACCTCCTCAGGAAGCCATAGGCGTCAGTCCGTGAGGGAATGAAGTCCTGCGCGAGGCAAGAGTTTGTTATAAGTGAAAAATATATTTGACAAATTAAGCCCGGACTGGTAAAGTACCCCGACTCAGGAGATCCGTTAACACGATGAATCATCACATCTCTCGATACGGGGCCATGGTTGCCGCGGTGGCACTCGCTGGCTGTGCGATCAAAACCCCCTATTTGAACATCGGCCAGCGGCCGATCGCGGATCAGGCGATGTATTTCCCGGAGGCGTTACCGTACCGGATGGTGGTGGTGCCCTTCGTGGACAAGCGACCAGACCTTGAGCGCCGCGGTCAACAACCCCACAGTATGTTCCTGCTCCTCTGGAACCGTCGAGTCGGAGACTACTACACCAACGATTCCCTCTTTGGCGGCCAGATCAACATGCAGCTCGCCACGCAGTTGGCCGGCTATCTGAAATCAGCCAACGTCTTCACGGAGGTCCACGCAGTCTCCACCCTCCCGGATGGCGTGGAGGTGTTTGATGCCTCAGCACTCCAGCGCATCGCTCAAACGCATCAGGCTGATTACGTCCTCGCAGGAGAGCTCCAGCACTTCTTTGGCAGCCAGCATCAGCACTTTTCGATGTTCATGTTACCCTTGTACTTCGTCAGCACCTTTGGATGGCAGAATGGCAAGGGACTCCCCTGGGGCCAGACCGCCCTGCAGGTCTCTCTCTACGATGCTCGTCGTGGAGACCTCGCATGGCGGGACCTCATTGACGCCAGTGATACCCTCCCCCGTGACACGGATTCCATGGCCGAGGCCGCCGTCCGTTCCTTCACGAAGGCCGCAAGCCAATTGGCGACCACCTTGCGCCAACTTCCGCTCGATCCAACCCAGTCCCACGCGTCACTGGCGAGAGAGTCTGTCGCGCGCGCCCAACAAGCAGGAGGAGCACGATGAAGCGTCTCAGGTCAAGAGGTCTTGCGTACGTGCTCGTGCTGACGATGACAGGATGCGCCATCGCGAGGCCGTACGTCCCCCAAGGCGGCCACGCGACGATCAGCCGTGGGCATCCCATCCTACCGGTCGATGTAGTGGGGAACGTCTTTGGTCTTCTCTCTAAGGTCCTCTTCCTGAGCTGGAAACTGGACAACCATGCCATTTCCCCAACCACGGAAGCCTACCTGACCCGTTATCTGGACTCACCGAACAACATGACGGAAGGAACACATTTCAGCCTGAATGAGTATGCGCCCGGACGCGCCCTGAGCCGTCTGGTCAACAACCACAAAGTCGCCTGGCCTTATCGTCTGCTGCTCGGATTCCCGGTCACGCTCATCTTCGATGTGATCCTACCGGGGAGGCTCTTCGCAGGATTCCTGGGTGGCGACAGTTACAACCCATTTACCGACACCGTCTCCATCTATTCCGATCTGCCCTCGGTCGCCCTGCACGAAGCGGGGCATGCGCATGATATGAACCAGCGATGCTACAAGGGCACGTATGCCGCCATCCGGCTCATCCCGTTCGTGGATCTCTATCAGGAGTTCGAAGCCACGGATGAAGCCCTCCGGTATCTGGTCGAAACCGGCGACCACAAAGAAGAGATCGCGGCGTATAAAATCCTGTATCCGGCGTACGGCTCGTATGTCGGCAGTTATATCTTTCCACCCATCGGCACCCTTGGGGGCATCGTGATTGGACACATAGCCGGCCGCTCGACGGCGTGGGAGAAAACCAAATTGTACACACGCTCCGAGGCAGCGGCACAACCTCTTGATTCCTCTTCCCTTCCGAGAGAAAAAAGAGAGAAGCCGGTGGAGAGCAAACCCAATTAATGGATTGTCAAGATCGTGGGGAAGTCATTGTGGTGGAAAATGGAGGACGCAATGCGCCTTAACACAGTGCGGAGGGTGTCGCTGGGGCTTGCTGGAACGATGCTTGCGGGCTGCGCGACGATTATAAACCAAACAACGCAAGCGATTGGGATCTCCAGCAGTCCAATTGGAGCATCGGTTACAGTAGACGGCGTGCCACATGGCAAGACGCCTGTTGTTGCGAAGTTAAGCCGAAAAAACCACCATTTTGTCAGAATCGAACTGGCTGGGTATCAGCCATATGAGGCGGCATTAACCCGCCATGTCAGCGGTTGGGTGTGGGGGAACATTGTCTTTGGCGGTCTTATTGGCCTTGCCATTGACGCCTTAACAGGAGGGTTGTATAAACTCACCCCAGACCAAATCGTGGCGCAATTGCAAAAAGGAGACCAGGCCTCACTACTTCAAGAAGGTGGTCTCTATATTGCCGTTGTCCTTTCCCCAGACCTTGAGTGGCAGAAAATTGGCCAGCTTCAAAAGACGAGTGGTCTCCAAGAAAAAAATGCTCAAGGAGGCTGACTCAAGTCGCTTCGGAACAGTGCATCGACTGTCTGTGATGCGGCGAATACCCTGTTATCGACTCTCACCCCCCGTTCGTCACCTGCTGCCAAGATAAGTTCGTTTTCCTCCTCGCATACGCGGTGTGTGGGAAGTGTGCTACTATACTCTCCATGGCACCATTCCAACAATTCGCGGTGACTGTGTTTTTCCTTGGCCTGGCGAGTGGGATCACCGTGCTGGCGATGTCGGGATATCTGTCCGTCTCTCCGGCGTGGCTTCGATGGCTGCTGCTGATCAGTGGGGTGGGAGTCGCCGGTCGATACGTTATGATGACGCTGCCGGCCATCGGCCTCGATCCGCGTCCCGTGTGGG
>JACPXA010000167.1 GCA_016196785.1 Elusimicrobiota bacterium | reverse complement strand
GGCTTCCTGACGTTGAAGCGTCTGAGCAAGTCCTTGTTGACGAGGTCTTCAAAGTAGCTGAGCAGGATGTCTTTCTTTTGCTCCGAGAGCGCGACTTCGGGAAACGAACCGTGCTCAAGGTATTTTCTCAGCAGGCTGCGTATCTCGATGCGTTTCTCTACGGCATCCAGCCTGTCGGTGATGACCACGTGGTTGAATGCCAGAAATTCCCTGAAGGACAGCGGAAAGACCGTCACATCCAAATGCCTGCCCGTCAGTAACGTACCCAGCTCCCGGCTCAACAGCTTGGCGTTGGAGCCTGAGACGACGAGCTTGGCTTTCCTAAGCTCGTGCATGTACCTGACCCATTTCTCCCAGCCGTCTATCTCCTGTATCTCATCGAGGAACAGGATACTTTGCCCTTTGGGCGAGAGAAACTCCAAGTAGGTTTCGTAAATCTGCTCCAGCAGCTTGGCATCCAGCTCTGTAAAGCGTGGGTCTTCAAAATTGACCATCAAGATGCGTTCTTTCGGCGTGCCGCTGTGCATGAGGTCTTTGGCAGCCTGCCGCATGATGAACGATTTGCCCGCTCGCCTTGGACCTGTCACAGTCACAACCTGATTGGTATTGAGACACTTCCTGACGCTGGCAAGGTACTCTTGCCTGGTGACGCCTGCCTCTATGTCTTTGCGCCAGAAGTTCCAGTCTTGAAGTATCTCGATAAGCTCTGTTTTGTTCATTTTAATCAGTATAGTTGTCAATATTTATAAATATTGCTATTTAAATAAGGGTAACATTCGGAAGAATAGCTGTCAAACAGGAGGACAGATTGGTAATGACTCAATTTGCTGGATTCCGCAGATTGACGAGCTGATTTCACAGATCAAAGAATCGGTGGAATCATCTCTTGTGAATCGGCGGAATCACCAAAATGCGTCACTACCGACAGATTTTATGGAAACGCCGACGCACGACTTTCTCAGCAATATCATGGCCGCCCATTTTGACGCGGCTGGCCACACGGGCGAGAGAGAGCCGAACGTCTGGAATCCAAAGAAAAAAGAGGTGGATGGCGTAGCGCAGCGTCTGAACAGACATTACCTTATTGATTACCTAATTAGTGAGACCTTACCGAATTCACGGTGATGTGCGTCGCCAGAGGGCGTTGCGGCCGCGGCCCAGGCATGCTACTTCTCCGCGCTTCTTCAGGCGCTTGAGCATGTGGCGGATCATATCCACGCTCACCCCCGGACATTCCCGCTGGAGATCGGCGATGCTAAAGTCTCCCGTCGTGCGTTGAATGGCGCGCGCGACGAGGGCGCTCTTTTCGCCCCGCGGCGCTTTGGTCTGTCCGGCCCGGTCCTCAAACTCGTTATACGCGGTCTTGAGGATGTAGAGCAGATAATTGGTGTACGGCCAGGGGTCGTGCGTACCGTCATGCCAGCCCTGGGAGGATTGCTCCAGGGTTTCGTAGTAGCGCGGCTTGTTCTGCTCGATGAGACGTTCAAGGCTGATGTAGCGGCCGACCTCGAAGCCCAGGTGATAGCACTGGAGGAGCAGGAGCAACCGGGAGACCCGGCCGTTGCCGTCGCGGAAGGGATGGATGCACAGGAAGTCGAGGTTAAAGGCCGCCAACGCCAGCAGCGGGTGGAGACGCTGTCCTTCCACGGCGTCATGCCAGAGCGCGATCAGATCGGCCATCGCCGCCGGCGTGCGCTTGGCGACGACGCTTTTGAAACGGACCCGTGAACGGCCATCGGGGGAGGTCTCGATGATGTCCATGTCCTTCTTTTTATACTGGCCGGCGTCCCACATCTGACCACGCGACAGGCGGTGGAATCGGCGGATCGTCTTTTCGGAGACGGCGAGGCGTTGGCCGGACTCGTGGATGAGTTTGAGGGCGTCGCGGTAGCCGCGGACCTCTTCTTCATTGCGGTCTCGTAGGGTGAGCCTGCCGAGGACGACGGCGCGGACGCGCGAGGCGTCGATCTCCACGCCTTCGATGCGGTTGGAGGAGACGGCGCTTTCAATCACCGCATGTTCGCGCAGCGCCTTGAGCCGCTGGGGCGATTGGCGCGTGAACAGCTCCTGTTTACCTTTCGCTTCGCCCAGATCGGTCAGATACCACGTCGTGGACATAGGCACGGCTGGGGGTTTGGCGGTAAATTTCCGTAAGGTCGTCATCAGATCACGCACATCTCATCGTTCATGGGCAAGCATGGCGGGCTTCCCTGGTTGGTCATCGGTGCTGACGCGGGTGTAGATGGCACAGCGAATCATCCTTTTGCGGAATTCTGGTGCCACGGAATTCTGGTGCCACATTACCATTTCCTGCCCGCACTGATGCAGTTATTCATACCCATTGAAAAACGGAAAAAACGGACACTATACATATTTTCCCTTCCTCGAAGACTCAAAGAAGAGGAAGGCGCTGATAAGACGTGCACTTCAAGCAAGGAAATATGTAGAGTGTCCCGCATTTTCGACGATTACGGCTTCGCTGGCTGGGGGAACGCTTTTCGGGCGCGTTCGGCCACCTGTGCGGGG
>JACPXA010000152.1 GCA_016196785.1 Elusimicrobiota bacterium | reverse complement strand
TTGACGCCATCCAGTGGAACGGTTGGTTCCTGACGGGTGATGGTGGCGATCGCGGTACTCATCGCTCCCACGGCGTACGCCACGGGATAAGGGATTTTCCACCGAGGACGTGAGAGGTTGGTCAATTCACTCAATACTGTGCAGAACTCAAGCAGGGTCAGGTTCTGATGGCCCAGAATGTAGCGCTCGCCCACCCGACCTTTGTGGGCCGCCAAGAGATGTCCCACCGCCACATCGTCCACGTCAACGAAATTGAGACCGGTGTCCACATACGCTGGCATCCGGCGGTTGATGAAATCCACGATCATCTTACCCGTCGGGGTGGGCTTCACATCATACGGTCCAATCGGGGTCGAGGGGTTCACGATCACCACGGGAAGGCCCTGGGTGGCCCATTGGTGAGCCACGCGTTCGGCCTCGAACTTTGAGCGTTTATACGGCCCGATTAATTGCTGCGGGAAGGGATCTATCGTCTCATCACCCATCCCGCCATTCAGGGGTCGGCCGACCGCTGCCACGCTGGAGGTATACACAACCCGTCCTACCCCGGCTTCCGAGGCAGCACGCAAGACGTTGTCCGTCCCTTGAACGTTCGTGGCGACCATCACGGCGGGATCAGGCACCCAGAGCCGATAATCCGCAGCCACATGAAACACCGTATCGCACCCCTGGACCAGTTTCCGAAGCACCAGGGCGTCGAGCAAATCCCCTTCCACGACCTCAACCGGTAACCCTTCCAGGCTCCGGCGGTTGCTGGACGGCCGCGCCAGGGCCCGCACGGCTACCCCTGCTTTCAAGAGCGCCCGTACCACGTTTGCCCCCACAAACCCCGTCCCCCCGGTCACAAACGCCCTTTGTATGGAAGTCATGGGTGTCTCAAGTTAAGAGTGGCGAAAAACCCGCATAGCCGTCGTCCCCGCGCAGGCGGGGACCCAGGGCTGGATTCCTGCTTACACCATGCGGGAATGACGGTCCAAAGACAGTTTTTCGCCGTCTCTTTTTAAAAGAAGTTCCAGGCGAGCGTTCGGAGGCCGTCGCGAAGGTTTCGGGTCGTTTCGATGGTTGCCGCCGGCTCAAACCCACAATGCATCATACAGTTCCGGCAGCGCGGTTCCTGGTCAGTCCCGTAATAGTTCCAGTCCGTTTTCTCTTCGAGCTCTTTATAGGTCTGATAGTGACTATCGGCAATGAGATAACACGGGGACCGCCAGCCCTTCGGGTTCCGGGTGGGGTTGCCCCAGGCAGCGCAGCGAAAGTCCCGCTTGCCGGTGAGGAAGTCGAGGTAGATCGGGGTGTTCCATAAAGGGAACTTCCGTGTCTCGCTTTGTAGCCGCTTGAACCGCTTGCGCACCTCCTCCTTCACCAGAAAGATATCTCGGTCAGCCACCGCTTCATAAGAATACGCGGGGGCGATGAGCATTCCATCCACCTTCAGCGAATGCAAGAGGCGAAAGAGCTGTACCACCTCCTCCAGTTGGGTTTCCTTGTAGATCGTCGTATTGGTGCAGACCCAATAGCCTTTGGCCTTCGCCGCTTTGATACCGCTGATCACCCGTTGGAAACTCCCGGGAAACTTCACGATCATGTCATGGGTTTTCTCCAACCCGTCCAGATGCACAGAGAAGATAAGCTGGGAGATGGGTTTAAACTTGGGAAGCGCTTTTTCGAGCAGATGGGCGTTGGTGCAGAGGTACACATGCCGCTTCTGGGCCTGGAGCCCCTCGACGAGCTCTTTAATCTTCGGGTAGATTAAGGGCTCGCCCCCACACACCGACACGATGGGAGCGCCACATTCGCTGGCGGCGCTCAAACACTCCTCCACGCTCATCATCTCGGTGATGGAGTTCCGATACTCCACGATCCGCCCGCACCCTTCACAGCCATAGTTGCAGGTGTGGAGGGGTTCGAGCATCGTGACAAGAGGGTATTTCTCGCGGCCCGCGAACTTCTGACGAGCGAGATATTTAATCAAGGACACATTAAGGCTGAATGGAAAACGCATGGGTAGCTCCCTTTGCGACGAAACTACTGCATCCCGTGCATCCCGTGAGCGACGGCACGACGCTCGCGGTGAAGTCGTTGGCGCTGCCGACGGTACATCCCCAACGCCAAGAGTGGGAAATAGTGTCGGTAGTAAGTATACCCTAAATAGAAGACCTTAGGGAAGCCCGTGCCGGTGAATTCCTCTTCATCCCAAGACCCATCCGGTCGCTGGGTGGACAAGAGATACTGAAGTCCTCGCTCGACCGACGGATCATTAACGACCCCACAGGTCAGGAAGGCCATCAACGCCCAGGCTGTTTGGCTAGGGGTACTGGGGCCTTGCCCTTTCTCTTTGGGATCGTCATAGGTCGCGCAGGTTTCGCCCCACCCTCCATCGGGTCGTTGTACGCTTCGAAACCACTGGAGCGCTTGTTGAATGGTGGCATCCCGGACGTCCTCGCCCACGGAGGTCAACCCTCGAAGGACCTGCCAGGTTCCATAGAGGTAGTTCACCCCCCACCGGCCGTACCAGGATCCATCAGCCTCTTGCTCACGTTTCAAGAACTCAATGGCCCGCTGGACGGGGCGATAGGAGCGGTCATACCCTACCTGTCCCAAGAGTTCCAAGACGCGACCCGTGATATCCGCGGTGGGTGGATCTATCATCGCGTTGTGATCCGCAAAGGGGATCTTCTCAAAGATCGCCTTGGTGTTGTTGATGTCGAAGGCCCCCCACCCACCGTCGGCGCTCTGCATGGAGAGCAACCAGTTCAACCCCCGCAAGTAAGCCTTCTCCCGCTCTTGCGCTAAGGACCCTTCCAGATAGATCCGGCGGAGCGCCAACAGGACCATGGCGGTGTCATCGGTATCCGGGTAGAAAGCATTCTCGAACTCAAAGAACCATCCTCCGACAGGGCCTGTGGCGTTCTTGACCTGCCAATCCCCGGGAATGCGGATCTCCTTTTGAATCAGCCAGCGGGCGGCGCGGACCAGCGCGGGATGATCGGGTGGGAGCCCAGACTCGGCCAGCGCCAGGCTCGAGAGCGCCGTATCCCAGACAGGTGAGAAGCACGGTTGGATCTCCAGCGTCTCCCCATGATCGAGTTCAAACCGGGCCAACTCCTCCATGTGATGGCGAACCCAGGGGTGGTCATCCGAGTACCCCAACGCCTTCATGGCGAGCACGGCGTTCACCATCGGTGGGAAGATCGCCCCCAAGCCCCCGCTGTGTTCGAACCGCTGGCGCATCCACGCCTCGGCGCGCTGCAAGGCCTTGACCCGTACCCAATGGGGCCCCTTCCCTTCCAACCATTTCAGGCCGCGGTCCCACCACAGGAAGAACCGGCGCCACGAGAAGAGCCGTTCCCCAGGGGTGGGGTGTCCCACCACCGGCACCCAGTGTGGCTGTCCCTCCGGGAAGAGCTCATCTAATCGCCCATGCGGCGGCGGTTCACACCGTGGTTTCATAGCCCACACAATGGAGAGCGGGATCACGATCCCTCGGGTCCACGCAGACATCTCATAGATGTTGAAGTAGAACCACGATGGGAAGACCATCAACTCCGGAGGGATGGCAGGAACCCCCTTCCAATCATACAGCCCGAACAGCGCCATATAGAGTTTGCTGTAGGAGTTAACCTGGTGAATGCCACCGAGGCCTTCAATGCACGCCCGGGCGCGTTGGAGCGGCTCCGCCTCCGGCGCATACCCCGCTAATTTCAACGCCCAATACGCTTTGACGGTCGCGGAAATCTCGCTGGGGATCCGCCAGGAGTGGGGCGCACCAGTAACCCTCCCGAGCGTGTTGGCAACTCAGGAGCCACTCCTGGGCCGCAGCAATAGCTAGGTCGAGATCCTCCTGGAGATTCGGGACCTCGTGGTGTTTGGCCCAAAACACCTCGCCCCAATTCTTCGGTTTTTTAAAGAGGGCACGGCGGCTGAACGGCGGGAGAAACTTCGCCGCGTTGCGCTCAAAGAGATCGGTATTCACATATGAGAGGAGTTCAGAGACGAACCGTCGCATGGGCGTGGACACTATAACAAATCAGCCCCAGGCAATCAAGCGTTCTTGACGAGAAGGTCGCTGATGATATTGGCCGCCTCATCCCCCCGGTCGGCGGCGTTCGAGAGATGCCGATAGAGCTCCCGGGTCTTCAAGATCAACACCACATCAGGGGTCTGAAAGAGTTCCACCAACGCCTCCCGGTAGAGGTGTTCCACCAGGTTTTCTGTCTTCTTGACGCGGATGAGGTGCTGTTGGGCGGCCAGGGCATCATAGCGCATGGCGCGGACGGCGGCGGTGAGTCCTTGGGCGGCGTTCGACAGCGCCTCCGCCATCCGGGTAAGGTGGGGGTTGGTCCCGACGCTGAAGAGCAGCATCTCCTCCACGGTGGAGTTGGCATAGTCAATCATATCGTCAATAGCCCGAGACAGCGCAAAGATATCTTCCCGGTCAATCGGCGTCACGAAGGCCTGATTCAGTTCTTGGATTAAGCTCCGCCGGAGCTCATCCGCCTCCTTCTCAATCTGGCTGACTAAGCGACCCAACTCCGGGGTGGGAACCGCCACGAACCGAGTGAGTGCCGTAATCCCCTGCTCGGTCTTTTCCGCCTGCTCGAGGAGCATCTGAAAGAAGTCCCGACGCTTGGGGAAGGGCCACATGGCTACACCAGCCGGCGGAATACCCAAAAGCTGGCCGCTGCCGCAACCCCACTCAGGGGTATGGTCACCAACCACGCCACCAAGAGTTCCCGCACCATGGACCAACGGACGGCTCGGGGACGCTCCGCCGCCCCGGCGCCGACCACCGCGGAGGCGATGATCTGGGTGGTAGACACCGGGCCTCCGACCGCGGTGGAGCCAGCCACCAATGCCACCGTCGCCACCTGAGCACAGAACCCGTGGATGGGCCGCAGACGGTAGAGTTTCATCCCCAAGGTGTGAATGAGACGCCACCCCCCCGTTGCCGCCCCCAGGGACAGCGCCCCCGCACAGCTCAACACCACCCAGAGCGGAAGCGCCGCTGGGGAGGCGCTCAGGAGAGGCCCGACGCTCACGAACCCCAGGGCTAACGCGAGCATCCCCATGCTTTTAGGGGCGTCGTTGCTCCCATGCACAACCGCCAAAGCGAACGACGACACCCATTGCCACCGCCTGAGCCAGATATTCGCTCGCGGGGTGAGACCTTCCGCCACCATCAGACTTCCCCGCGTCACCAGGAACGTCACCAGGGTCCCCACCAGAGGGGTCACAACCAAGAGTCCAGCGATCCAGCCGACCGTCCGCCATTGGAGCAGGTGGGCGCCTCCCGCCACCAATCCGCTGCCGACCAAACCGCCCAAGAGCGAATGACTCGAAGAGATAGGAAGCCCCCATCGCCAGGTGAGGAGGTTCCACACCGAGGCCCCGGTGAGCGCGGCAGCGACCAAGAGCAGGCCATCGGTGGAGGAGAACGCCACCGTGGACCCGATCAACCCCTGACTGACGGTGAGCGCCACCGCCTTTCCGAACCCCAGCGCCCCGAGGAATTCCCCGGTCACGGCCAACGCAATCGCCCACTCCGAGGAAAGCGCCCGGGTGGAGATCATGGTGGCCACGACATTCGCCGCATCATGAAACCCGTTCGTGAACCCAAACAGCCAGGTCAGACCAACCACCACAACCATGAGTTCGTGCACGCTACACAGCACGACAGGCACTGTACCATTTTGACTCCCACCCGTCAAAACTACCTATAATTGAGG
>JACPXA010000141.1 GCA_016196785.1 Elusimicrobiota bacterium | reverse complement strand
GGGCACGGAGGAGGTCGGCGCCTCTATGATCGCCTCGGCGCTGTCCATGATCGCGGTGTTCTTACCGCTCCTCTTTGTGCAGGGGGTTACGCAGCAGTTGTTCACCGATATGTTTTTCATCACGACCTTCGGGACGGCCGCCTCCCTCCTGGTGGCGCTGTGGCTCGTCCCCCGATTTACCGCCACCGCCCCCTCTCTCCCAAGGGGAGAGGGTGTTCTGCATATCCTTGAGCGGTTCTTGGCGCGGTCGGAGGAACACTGGGCGGCATTCGCGGCCTGGTACGACCGGGCCTTGGCCACGGTGGTCGCCCGGCGGCGGACCCTCGCCGCGGTCCTCGCCGGCCTCCTCCTCGCCAGCGGGGTCATCCTCCTCTCCCATGAGAAGGTGTTCATGCCCAAGATGGATCAACGCCAGTTTATGCTCAAGCTGAGCATGCCGATCGGCACCCGCCTGGACACTACAGATGAGGTCATGCGCACGATTGAGGCCCGCCTCGCCAAGATCGCCGATGTCAAAAGCGTCATGGCCAACGTCGGCTCCAATGCGGAAGGCTCGGTCGAGGCGCTGGGAAGCCATCAAGGGCAGTGCCTGGTGAGCCTCACGAAAGGCTGGCGCAGCCGGCCCACCAGCGCCGTGCTCGAAGAGCTCCGGACCGCCTTGCCGACAGAGACGTTCCGAGGGGGGGAGCTCGAATTTATCCTGCAAGACAGCGCCCTCAAATCGGCGGTGGAAACGACCGCCCCCATCCTGATCGAGGTGAAAGGGCCCACCCTGTCTACCCTGAGAAAATTCGCAGAGGATACCCTGAGGAACTTGAGCGCGATCCCAGGCATCACCGGCGTCAAATCGAGCCTCGCCCTGCCCTCTCAGGAAACCCGCGTGAGTATTGATAAGGACCGCGCCGCCGCCTATCAACTCTCCGTCACGGATATCGCCCACACCGCGCTCATCGGCATCAAAGGGTATATCGCCACGAAGTTCAAACAGGGAGGGCGCGAGATCGGCATCCGGGTCCAGCTCCGACCGGAGGACCGGGCCAACATGGATAAGCTCCGGCGTCTGGCGATTCGATCCCCACTGGGCATCATGGTGTCGCTCGCCGAGGTCGCGCAGTTGGAGGCGGGGCGGGGGGCGAGCGAGATCCGGCACTTGGATCAACAACGCGCGATTGTCATCACCGCCGCCGTCCGCGGGCGCAGCTTCAGCGACACGATCCAGGAGGCCCGCACCGTCCTCCACGATCTGCCGTACGGGGGGGACTACACCGTCACCTTGAAAGGGGAAAGCGAAGAAATGCGGGAGTCCTTTGGCGGATTGGGGCTGGCGCTCGGGTTTTCGCTCCTCATCATCTACATGATCATGGCCGCGGAGTTTGAATCCCTGTGGCAACCGCTCATCATCATGTGCACTGTTCCCTTCTCCTTTGTGGGGTTGGCCTTCACGCTCCTGGTGACGCGAACGCCGCTCTCCGCGGTGGTCTTCCTGGGGGTGGTCATCCTGGGAGGCATGGTCGTCAACAACGGCATCATCCTGATTGACTACATGAACCTGCTGCGCGCTCAAGGGAAGGACCCGCGGGAGGCGGCCCGGGAGGCAGCCCGGGCCCGGCTGCGTCCGATCTTGATGACGATGCTGACCACGGTGCTGGCCCTCCTCCCGCTCGCCCTGGGGCTGGGGGAAGGGTCGGAGCTCACCTCCCCCTTAGCGACGACGGTGCTGGGGGGGATTGCCGGTTCCACTTGTCTGACTCTGTTTGTCATCCCCACGATTTACATCGTCGTGGAGGAGCGTCGCGCCCGAGCGCGCGTCCCCGCCCCGCTCTCAGAGGCTGGGGTCGTGTCTTGAGTGGTACTCCCTCGGAATTTGGGGTATACTTATAGGTAGGGAGGCATACGATGAACTATCGGAAATTTAAGATCTTTTTGATGAACCACGGGGTGAAGATTGCGGTCGTGGCCGCCGTGCTCGTCACTCTGATCCTGGGTTTGATTGGGATGCAGATGCTGGAGTCGTTCTACTTTGTCCTGATGCTGGCCCAGGCTCCCTGGCAGGTCCTCCTGATGGCCCTGAACGCGGTCATCTTCGCCTGGGTCATCATTAACATGCAAACCGGTTCCCTCCTCAAGTTCAAGAAGGGAACCATCAAGAGCGAGACGGTGACGGTCGGGTTCAACGACGTGATCGGCCTGGAGGAGGCGAAGCGGGAGGCCATGGAGGTGGTATCCCTGATCAAGGATCACGCTAAGCTGCGGCAGATCGGCGGGAAGATCGTGAAAGGCATCCTGATGGTGGGGCCGCCCGGCTGCGGCAAAACCCTCTTGGCGAAGGCCATCGCCAAAGAGGCGGGGATCCCCTTCCTGTCCGTCGCGGGGAGCGAGTTCGTGGAGGTCTTTGTCGGGATGGGGGCGAGCCGCGTCCGGAAGCTCTTTAAGAAGGCCCGACAGCTCGCCTACGCGCACGGCGCCTGCATCGTGTTCATTGATGAGTTGGAGGTCGTGGGCCGTGGGCGCACCTATAGTTTCTTAGGGGGGGAAGAGACCAACAGCACCCAGAACCAGCTCCTCGTGGAGATGGATGGCCTGAACGAACAGCAGGAGAACATCATCGTGATCGGCGCGACCAACGCGCAGGAGCGGATTTTGGATCAAGCGCTCCTCCGGCCTGGCCGCTTCGATCGGAAGATTTTCATTGACCGGCCCGGCTTGCAAGAGCGTGAAGATCTCTTCCGCTACTACCTTGGGAAGGTCAAGGCGGATCCCAACGTGGATATCCCACGCCTCGCCCGGAACGCGGTGTACAAGAGTCCGGCGGACATCGAAAACATTGTCAAGGAGGCGGCGTTGATCGCGCTCCGGAACGGGAAGGAGGTCATCGGATGGGATGAAATCTCCGCCGCGATTGACCGGATTGATCTGGGCATTAAATACAACCGCAAGATGACGCCGCGGGAGCGGGAGATGGTGGCCTACCATGAGACCGGCCACCTCGTGGTGCTCTACCGGCTGCACCCGACGGACGATGTCTTCAAGGCGTCCATCGTCTCGCGCGGCGGGGCGCTGGGCATGGTGGTCCATCAGCCGCGGGAGGAGCTCTTCACGGAGAATACCGCGCAGCTCCTCGCGAATGTTAAGGTGTGTCTCGGGGGATATACCGCCGAACGACTCAAGTATCAGGTCACCACCACGGGGGTCTCGAGCGACTTTCAAAAGGCCACAGCCCTGGCCCATGCCATGGTGTGGTCGTTTGGGATGGGCTCGAATGGGTTTCTCGGAGACTATACCGCGATCCCGCAGGGACAGCTTGCGGAGGACGTGAAGCAGAAGCTCAACGCGGAGACCCACAAGATCATCCGTGACTGTTACGAGGAGGTCGAAGCCCTGTTGAAGAAGGAATGGCTGCTCGTGGAGCGGTTCGTCCAGGAGCTCCTCGCCAAGGATGAGCTCAAATACGATGAGATTGATGCGATCGTCAAAGCCTACGATGCCGAAAAAACAGGTGCAAAGGGCTGAGGCCGGCACCTCCACCTCATCCCTCCTTTCCCTCGGGTTGCTTGTCGGGTTACTGATCGGGGTGGGAGGGTGTCGGAAGGGGAGCGCCCTCAAGGCGAGTCCCTTCAAGGTCACCTACCTCAAGGGAGAGCTCACGACCAAATTGGCGCGGGTGGCCAAAGCAGACTACGGGCTGGACATCCAAGCCCAGGTGGTGGGGCGCACCTTGGGGGTGTCGGTGCCCTTGGACGGTCTGGTCGAGCGGGCGCTGGAACGGAACTCAAAAACGTTCAACAAACTGGGAGATCTGCTGTTCCTCCTGACCCGCGCGACACTGTCCACCGATGCCCCCCTGGAGTTTTTCGTTCTGACCGCGAAAGATCCCAAATATCCGGATCTTGAGCTGATCTTTACCCGCTACATCCCGGACGTGAAGCTCCTGTACTTTGAGGATATCTCGCGGGGGGAATTCTTCCACCGGATGCTGGTGGAGGTCAAGGTCAACGGGGAACGCTCACCGATTGACCTGAGCGAGGCGGGGCTCCTCAAACTCTATGCGCTCGTCAGTTCTGTAATGACACGCACGGACATGGAAAGTCCTTCCGTGGTCTCCGATTCTCTCACTGGTAATAAGGCAGAAAGGCAGCTACGTCCCCCATGGCGGACGGAGGAGGTTCGCCTCCCCCAGTTTATTGCCCAGCTCGCCACCGGACACATCAAGCGCGCCCTGGAGGAGCATCGCCACATCCGGAAGACGTTCACGGTGGAACACGTCGAAGGGACCTTCCGGGAGGGGATCTTCCAGTTGACGCTGAAGGTCCAGCCGAAACTGGTCATTACTCCCCAATGGGACCGGGCGCCGTCGCTGGGTCCCCAGGACGGGTTGCTCCCGTGGCTGGTGCAGGTGGCCGCGAGGGCGATCCGTCGTCTGCTTCCGCCGCCCCCCCCGCCCGCGCCGCAGACGATCGAGCAGGATGTCCTCCCGCCAACCGCCGAAGAGATGACGCGGCTCATTCGACGCTACCGGTTCCGCGACTTCCAGGCGATTCACATCCACGAACAGAACTCCGGTCGTTCGCTCATCATCCCTTTCCACGACGTCCTCAAACCCAAACGACTCCTCGGGATCATCGGGAGGTGGTAACCCGTGCCTGGGGGTCTCAACCTCACCCGGTTCGCCGTTAGACGACCCATCGCCATCTCCATGATGTTCGCCGGGGCCTGCCTCCTGGGCGTCGGGGGGTTTTTTCGCCTGCCGGTGGATCTGATGCCGAATACCTCCTCTGGGACGCTCACCATCATCATCGGGGTCCGGGGCGGCATGCCGCCGGAGGATATCGAGAACCTCATCACCAAACCCGTGGAGGAGGCCATCAGCGCCTCCGCCGGGCTAAGGCATGTGCTCTCGGTCTCTCGGAAAGAACGCTCCACCGTCACGCTCTCCTATGACCCCCGCACCGACATGCGCTTTGCGGCGCTCGACATCCAAGAACGGCTCGCGAAGATTAAGAACGTGTTGCCCAAGGATATCGAAAAACCGGTGGTGGCGCGATACGAAGAAGCCGAGGCACCGATCATGATCTCGGCGCTCACCGCCGAACACCACACCCCGGAGATGCTCCGTGACATGGTGGAGTACCAGCTGAAACCGCTCCTCACCCGCATTGACGGGGTCGCGAATGTAGAGATCGGGGGCGGGCGAGAGCGGAAGATCCTGGTCGAGTTCGACCACGGCAAGCTCCAGGCCTTTGGCCTCCCCATTCGCCATGTCATCAGCCTCATCGGTCTCAACAACCTGAACCTCCTCACCGGGAAGGTCGAACGCCAGCGGGATGCCTACCTGGTTCGAACCCTGGGGACCTTCCAAACGGTGGACGAGTTGAAGGAATTCGGGGTGGCGGTCACCAAGGAAGGGTCCCGCATTCGCCTCAAGGACATCGCCGAGGTGCGGGATTTTTACCTGGAAGCCCAAAGCTACGCGCGACTGAACAACCGGCCGTCCGTCTCCGTGTACATCCAGAAGGAGAGCCAGACGAACACGGTGAAGGTGGCCGAGCGGATTCAGCAGGTGGTGGCGCACTTCGCCCGAGGCCTTGATCCCGACATCAAGATCGAGACGGTGGCCAACCAGGCCACGCATATTAAGGAAGCGATGGGCACCGTCAGGGAGGCCTTGATGCTGGGGGCGCTCCTCGCGTCGGGGCTCTTGTGGTTCTTTTTCCGGAGCTGGAAGTATACCACGATGATTGTCGTGTCCATCCCGGTTTCGATCTTGATCACCTTCGCCGGCATGCACGCGAGCTCCATCGGGTTGAACGTGATGACGCTGTCGGGGTTGACGCTCGCCATCGGCCTCATTGTGGATGACGCCATCGTGGTGATCACCATCCTCCAGGCAGCGCTGGAACGACAGATGAAGCAATTACGGCTTCAGGGGAGAAGCGTGACGTCCCTGACGCAGGACGAGGTGGAGCGAATGGTGGTGGATGCCACCGGGAAGGTGAGCCTCGCCATCGTGGCCTCGACCCTGACGACGGTGATCGTGTTCTTGCCGATCCTCTTCATCACCCCAGAGATCCGGATGCTCTACAGCGGGCTGGCCTTGACGGTGACCTACGCGCTCATGGCCTCCCTGCTTGTCGCGATTACCCTGGTTCCCCTGTTGGCGTCTCGAATGCTTCCAGCTCTCGTCGGTCAGTCGGCCGGCGCCCCCCACCCGACTCGGTGGGTTGACGATCCTCGCTGGGCCGCCCTCGCGACACGGATGGCGCCGGTCCAGCGGTTCCTCCAACGGAGCGCCAAACTGACACGGCGCGGCAGCTTGGCAGCGTGGCATTGGACCGCTCCCCGCCTCGTGCACCTCTGGCAGGTCTTAAAAAACCCAGCCGAAGCCCCTCCGTTCGCCGTGGCGGGCAGGATGCCAGCCGAGCGTAGCGAACGAAGCCAAGCCACCGGCTGGCAGCGGTTTCGGCATGTGGCCGCCTGGTGCGCCCGACGTCGCTACCGCATGGTGGGGATCGTGCTCACCCTGTTCATCTGTTCTGCCCTCATCTACCGGTCTCGGTTGGAAAAAGAGTTCTCGGTTTCCAGTGAACAGAACGAGTTTATTATTTTTGTGGAACTCCCCTCGGGAACGAAGCTCGACATCTCCAACCAGGTGGTAGCCGACGTGGAGCGAATGCTCAATAACTCAACAGCGTTGAAGCCGATGATCAAATCTGTCGCCTCACGCGTTGAGGGATGGTCCTCCAAGGTGTACGTCACATTGAACCCCAGAACCCAGCGGGCCGCCTCCACGAAAGAGGTCATCCGACAACTCCGACCCCAGGTCGCTGACATCGGCGCACAGTACGATGCCTTCATCCACTTCTCCGAACCGCAGAGCGCCAACGAGTTTATCATCGAGCTCTACGGTCATGACTACACCGTCCTTCGCCAACTGGCCTCGGCGTTCGCCCAGCGCCTGGAGAGCATCAAGGGTTTCACCGATGTCAAGCTCCGATATAAACCGGGACGGCCCGAGGTGCAGGTGCTGGTGGACAAGCCGCGGGCGGCGGCCTTCGGCCTCACCACCCGGGATGTGGCGGAGTCCCTGCACGCCGAGATGCGCGGGCTCCGGGCAACGTATTTCCATACCGCCAACGCGCAGGTCGAAACCGTCGCCCGCCTCCAGGAAAAGGACCGCAAGACCGTTGAAGATGTCCATCTCCTGACACTCGCGACTCCAGACGAACTACACGTTCCGCTCAATCAGATGGCCAATTTTGAGTTTGCCTTGACGGCGAGCGAGGTCTGGCGAAAGGATAAGGTGCGGGTGATTCAGGTGAGCGCCAATCGAACCGGGTTGGCGTTGAGCACCGCGGTGAACCAGGTCATGGCACGCGCCAGGGACATTACCATCCCCCCGGGATACTTCTATCAGATCGGGGGAGATTACGTGCAAATGCAGGAAAACGAACGGGCCTTTCGGTTGGCATTATTGCTGATGCTTTTACTCATCTACATGTTGCTCGCCTGTCTTTTCGAATCCTACGCGCAACCCCTGATCATCATGTTGAGCGTTCCCATGGCGTCCTTCGGCGCTATCATCACCCTCTGGTTGACTGGGACGGCGGTGACGATCGCGGTGTACATTGGGTTCATCATGCTGGGAGGATTGGTGGTGAAAAACGCCATCATCTTGATTGACCGGATCAACGATGTCAAGGCAGAACGCTCGCTCTTGCGAGCCATCCTGGCGGTTAGCCAGGAGCGGTTCCGACCGATTCTGATGACGACCCTCTCCACCTTGCTGGGGTTGCTTCCGATGGTGTTCCAGCGCGGGGAAAGTGGAAGCCTCTGGTCGCCGCTCGCCCTCACCGTGATCGGCGGACTGACATTCTCTACGTTTCTGACGCTCTTTATCGTGCCGGGAAGCTACCTCATCCTCGAGGACGTGAAACGCTGGTGGGCTAGCGGGAGGGGGGTGGTGTCGAAGGAGGGGGCGGGGGAGACTGCGGCCGCAATTCTTGATTCATCCGGTTGAGGCGATTGATCTCTTCAATGCTCTTCAACGCCTTCAAGGCCTCGCCTTGTCCAGGCATCACCGTCCCTGACGGTTGGCCAAGCCGAAACTGATCCTGCAACCGGCGTTGCTCCTCTAACATCTTCATCGTTTTCTGTACCTGTGCTTGGAGGCGTGCCCGCTCCGAGGCCGTCTGGGGTCGTCCACCGAGCGAGGCTCCCCGCAGTCGTACCCCGCGTGCCATGAACCAATAGGCCGCCCAGAGCATCACCGCCACAGTTCCACACACCCCGACAATGCGCACAATGGATTTGCCCACTCTCTCACCTCCGAAATCACCCATAGTCTAACAGAACTCCCTCAAATTTTCCAGGTCTGTTGTAAAGGATTGGTAAACAATGAGGACATGGTCAGCGAGGTCCGCTCCCTGAAGATTACGTTTTCATTAACTTTAGATTAAATTTCGATAAAGTTCCGACGGAGCCTTCCCTCCGAAGCCCTCTAAAAATGTTACAAGTCGTTTACATCCTCTTAAGGAAATCTTTATCCCATCCAGGTACACTTAGAGCGACGATGAACGCCACCGAGCCGTCTCTCGAAACTTCATCAAAACTTAACGGAATCTTCACACAATCTCAACATTCATTCTCTACACTGAGAGTGATGGCGAATCGCTGGTGGGGCCGTGCGACGGTGACGGGCTCTCAGCTCATACCGAAAGCGGTATTCATGAACCGCGTCATCGCACTGGCGATGGCGCTCGTCTATTTTCACACGCAGGTCCTGTGCGCCGGCACCGCCGCGTTCCCACTGCCGCTGAATAAGACGTCATTCACCGTTCATCTGCAGAAACTCATTCCCACATGGCTGAGCCGCCCATGGTCTTCATCCTCCTCCCTCAAGGGAGAGGGTAGGGTGAAGAGCGGGGATGGATCGATTTCCCTTCCCTCTCCCCTCGAGGGAGAGGGTGGCCGGAGGCCGGGTGAGGGTACCCTCAAGGGGGTGTTCGCCCAAGCGTTCAAGCAAGGGCTGCTCCGCCACCGCCGAGTCCTTTCGTTCCTCCCTGGCGTCCCTGGGATGCATCGTCAGCAGCCGTATGTGTTCCACGCATGGCCTGACGTCAGTTCTGACCCCAACAACTCCTATTCCCGGGACCGAGAGAGGCAGAGTGGCTACTCCTCGCTGGAAAGGGTTCGTGAAGGGGAAAGGCTTTCTACGTCGGCGCTCGGCCTTCGGCAGGAGCTCGACCAACTGCGCCGTCAGCAATATCGGCCCCAAGGGCTCGCGACGTCGGTCGCCCCCACCATCAATACCGGCCGAGCCTCTCAGCGTCCAACCGCCGCCAACCCCGCGACAGCCTTAGACCGCGCACTGGCTGAACAGCAAGCCCAGCGCGTGGTCACCGACGTGGAACTCCAGGCTGACATCGAGGAGGCCACGCGGGGCACTCGAGGGATTGCCAGCCGCCGCCGCGTCCGTGAGGACGGAACCGTTGAGAACTATGACACCTATAATCGGCTGACGTCCATTGAAAACGAAAAGGTCACCGATCCGAACACAGGCGTTACCCTCAGCCGAAAGACCACCTTCGGCTATGGGGGCAGTGGCTCCCAACCGACACGCATCACCTACGTGGACACCGCACCCGATGGCACGGTCCAGTCCACCGCCGAGAGAGACCAGATACAGTTCGATGACCAGCGACGGGTGGTGTTCTACCGCGAAACGACGCGGAACGCAGAGGGGGAAGTCACCGAGGTCCGCGAGCGGCGGAACATTCAATATCGTGATCCCCAAGAGGGGGGCCAGCAAAACGTCACTGACTATCAGGAAGTCGTGACCGACCGGGTGGGCAGTACGCTGACCACTGAGTGGTCTCGCGGCACCTATTACGTCAACCCGCAGTGGACCGGGTCGTCCGACCGCACCCACCCCCGGTTCTTCCTGGGCGGGTATACCTCGATGACGACCGGCCCTGACGGCGTCACCTACACCGCCCAGTGGAGCCGGATGACGTACGACCCAACCGGGAGGCTCGCCTCCTACCTCCAAGTGAGCCGCAGCAGCCTGGGTGACCACCTCGTGACGACGGAGGGGTCCTCCTACTCATACGGTTCAGACGGACGGATCGCCAGCTTCACCCAACGCCTGAGCGATGAGCACGGGAACATCTCCACCATCGCCCAAAGCGGGTCCATCTACGACCCCCAGGGCAGGATTCTCGAGTACACGCGCACCATCAGCGACCATCGCGGAACCACCTGGCAGGAAACGACCTCACTCATCCAGTATGATTTCAAGGGACGACAGATCAGCTACCAACGGACACTGACCGACCCCCAGGGGACCCTTACGACGATTCAATGGCAGGCCGGCGCTCCAGGCTTTGCCAGCACGCATAACCGGCTCGGGCTCCTCCTGGCGTTCACGGAAACCATCACCAGCGGCTCGCTCCGGATTGAGCGGAGCACTGTGGGGATTGTTTACGATGAGCGGACCGGCACGGTCCTCCACTCCCGCGTGACCGTCCGGACGTCGGGCACCACCAACATCCGAACGGCCAGCCACACGGAAGACCGAACTGTCTCAGGACAAGTGTCAAGCACAGAGGATCGTGTCCACGATCAAGGGTTCGATGAACGGGGGACCCTGGTCCGAGACGTATGGACGAACACGATCCGTACAGATATCACCGCGACCGGATTCACCGAAACCCGAGTCCTTTTAGATGTGACCACGGTAACCCGCCGCAGTGGCATCGAACTCGATGGGGCGGGACGGACCGTCAGGTATCAAGATCTCGAGACGACGTCCGCCGCCCCGGGCGTCTCCCTGCAGCGGATCGCGTTTGGAGTCGTCTATGACCCCCTCGGTCATGTCGTGGAGAGCCAGGAACAGCTCACTACGGCGGCCGGTTTGAACATCCTCACGTCCCGCTCGGGCATTCGGTATAACGGCCTCAACCAAACCATCGGGCTCCACACGGTCATTCACACCACCGGCGCAGGGATGGACCGGACCGAAGACACCCTGCGGTCGGAGATCAGCTACACCCCCTTCGGGGATGAGGTGGCAGGGTATCGAGAGCGCACCACGAGCACCGATGCCCCCGGTCTTGTCACCGAGCGAACCTGGAGGGCTGCAGAATTCAACCGCAACGGTCAATTTACTCGAACGCTGCAAGAGACACACCTCACGGGCTCTGACCCGGTCCATGGGTCTTTCAACATCACCCGACAGACCGAAACGCGCGACATCCGTTATGACCGATCCGGGCGCATCATCGGGAACACCGAGCGGTCCACGAGTTCAGAGGCCTCTGATCTGGTCATCCTCACCGCCATCTCCGGGGTGACCTACGACGCGGAGGGGCACCAAGCCACCTTCGTTCAGAGCACCACCCGCCGGGACCGCACCGGACAGCGTCTCGAGGTCACCTCCACCGTCACTCGATCCGCTCCGCAGTTCACACAGGCGACACCGATGCGTGACGGAGGGATCCTGACCGGCTACACCGAACGGACGGAGCTGACCGGCCGCGATGGCACCCAAACCCTCAATCATGTCACGACCGCCATACGGCGAGACATCGTCTGGCATCCCACCGGGAACCCCATCTCCTACATCGAACGGATCACCTCCAGCGACGCCCCAGAGCTGGTCTCCCTGGTCACCCGCAGGGATACCCTCGATGCCCAAGGCCGTGTCACCCAATTTAACCTGACGACAGTTCTCGAGACCTGGGACGGACGGCGGCTCAACACCACCCTCCTGGAACGGACCCAAAACACCTACGATGCCTTGGGGCGGATTATCGCCTACCGTGAACGCACCGTCACCAGCGAGCGACCATGGGCACCGACCACCCACGAGTGGCAAGGGACCTATACGATCCAGAACCAGCTCCAGAGTTCCCAGGAACTCTTCGTGACGCGCGGCCGCGATCGGATGAGCGGCGACGCCATTGATCTCCGTCAGGAGACCACCCAACATGACCGGGTGTACAACTCCCTGGGTCAGTTGGTGAGCTTCGTTCAGCACTCCCGGCAATCCGGAACAGCCAGTGAGCGGCTCGGCCTGCCTTCCTCGTGGATGCAGATGGCCCATCAGGAACGGTTGGCCTGGCTCAATGGGGTGGTCTTCCGGATCGGCAACTCCGATATCGCCTTCCGTTCGCTTTCCCCGGCCCAACGGACAGAGCTCCTGGCCGGCGGTGAGACCTCAGTTGGCGGCCGGTTGCTCGCATTGGGGGGTGCCTCGGTGGTGTGGGAGCTCCAGACCGAATCCACCATCAGACGCTCACAGACAACCCATAACCGGCTGGACCAGCTCACCCGTTTCGCAGAAGAAGGGAACGACCAATCCGGGGCCTACACCCGGCAATGGCAGGCGATTGGTCCCACCCCATATGATCTCCAGAACCGACTGGTCAGCTTCCGAGAGCGCACCGACCGGCCCGGCGAACTCACGATCACCACGGAGCGGCAGCACACGGAATATGCCGGGCGGGGATTACCGTCGCTCACTCGGGAGCGCACCACCACCAGCGCCGATCGCGGCGCGACCCTCACCACGACCTTCGACATGGCCTACGATTCCCTGGGACGTCTCATCGGCCAGACCCGCATAGAACGGCGGCACGGCGTCTCAGAGAACGGATCCGTCCTCGACCAAACGACCACGACCATTCAAGACCGGACGCACTACAACTTGCTGGGTCAGGTCTCAGGGTATCGGCAGATCAGCCATGATGGTTCGTCCCAGGTGGTGACAATCGCCCAGTTTTTTGGGGTCAGCTATGACCCAGCCGGCCGTCAGTACCGCTTCCTGCTTGAGACCGTGCGGTCCGGCCAGCTCCCGCGCGGGGAGCAGGCACTGGACGGGACCAGCCGCACCCTGCGGGAAGAGAGCCGAACGATTCGAAGTCACACCGGCTACACCCCGACCGGGCGGGCGGCGACCACCCAAGAAACCGTACGGACCTCCAGGGAAGAGATGATCTCGACAATTGACACCTCAATCGCCTACAACCAGCGCGGACAAGCGGTCAGAACAGAGACCCGGACCCGCCGACAAGGTCCTGGGGTTGAGCACGTCGTGGAGACCTCACGCAGTGGGGTTGAATACAACGACCTTGGCCTTCCCACCCGCTGGGTAGACCGCGCTCCTGGACCGAACGGCCGCGACGTGACGACGGCCACCGAGCAGGTCACCTACGACCAGCAAGGTCGGGTCAGCCACCGCCGGATCATCTCGAGCGAGGGGGGCCAACCCAGCGACTACACGCAACGACTCTCCTATGACAGCCTCAGCCGCCTCACTCAAACCATGACCGACGGACGGGTCAACGGCATCCTGTACGTTCAGCTTAAGGAACTCTTTGGTTATGACCTTGTTGGCCGGCCGCTCTTGACGTTCACTGAAGGCTACACCGGCGGGCAGCTCAATCGCTATACCCGTTGGAACACCTATGATCCCCAGGGACGTCTCGAGATGACAGAGACCAACGGTATTGTCTCGACACAGGTCTACGAACGTCTCCGCAACTTCTTCGAGTACGACACCAAGGAGCGAGCCGTCATGACCCGGGTCGAGGGTCGCATCGCCGGCCTCCTCAATCGCTACACCCAGCAGAACATCTATATCGGAGATACCCTGAACCAAACCATTATCCGTGGGACGGTCAATGGAATCTCCAATGTGCTCAGGACGACGAGCGGGATGGCTTATGACCAAGGAGGGCGCCTTGAGAGCCAACGGGTAGAGGAGTTTCGCGGCCGCACGCTCTTTGAACGCTACCTCCAGACCTTCACGTATCGTGACGGTCTCGTGATCCGGATGGCCATGGAGGGAACCGTCGCCGGTGTGGCCAATGTCTCCCGCACCCAAGAGACCCTCCAGTACGATGCGCAGGGGAACCCTGCCGAAGTCCATACCCGCGAAACCCGGGGTGGGGCGTTGTATGAAGACATCGTGACCCGCTCGACCTACGACCCAACCTCTGGCCAGGTCATCCAGTCCACCGAATCAGGGCTCCGGGGTGAAAGCCAACTTCAACTGACGCACACCTTCCGGTACAACCAAACCCTGGGCCAGGTGACGCAGCTCCACACCCAGGGAACCATGATCACCCACGGGATCATGATCCTCATCGATTTTCAGGATACCTTCTCGTATTACCAAGACGGCCCCCATGCTGGCAGAATCCACCTCGTGGAGCGCCGTGGGCAAGACGAGACGGGCCGCCTCCTCGGGGGCCGACGCACCCTCACCACCTATGACAGCCTAGGCCGGACAGCAACCATCCTCGTGCAGGGAACCACGGTGGGTTTGGACGACCGGACCACCACCCTGAATCGGGTTGATACCTTCTTCTACGATCCGGAGACCTATCAACCCGCGCGGGTCAGAACCGTGACCGACTCCTTCGTCCATGAAATCCTCGAACGGACCCACCAAGATGTGACGGTGGTGAATGAATACGACCGCGATGGGGTCTTGGTGGGCGGTTTCGGCCAAGGCATCTCGACGACCAGCGATCGTTACGGGATCGTCACCCATGGGACGTTGACCCAGCGATACCTCGCCATCCAAGGTCAACTGCGACTCACGAGCGCCTCCACCGATTCCTCGACCCAACAAGGAGCCACCACCACTCGCCAATTCGTGACCGTCAACTATACCTACGATGAACAGACCGGACAGCTCCGCTCCGCACAAGGATCAGGTTCTGGAACCACGGTGACCCGACACGCGGACGGAACGAGCTCAGTCACCGAGTTCACCCTCGACCAGGCCTACGTGATCCAAGCCGGCCAAGCGCTCTTGAGTCAATCCATCCAGCGGTCGCTCACCCGCCAAGGTTCGAGCGTCACCACCCAAACTAGCCTGACAAATAACACCTACGATAGTCTTGGCCGACTCATCCAGACAACCGGCGAAGCGAGAGGGACGACCACGGTCACCAATGGGGATGGGACCCGGACCGTCACCGAGTTTACGAGTCAGAGCGAGTACATGGTCCGCTGGGGCCAGGCCCTGGTCACCCGGACCACGTCCCATTCCACCTCCCGGACCCAGGGGGACTCCACCATCACGGTCCAGGATGGGGAAACCCGGTTTACCTACGATGACTCCGGCCGGCTCACCGGCGCCACGGGGAACGCCCGGGGCACCACGACCGTCATTAACGCCGATGGCACCCGGACCGTCACCGAGTTTACGAGTCAGAGCGAGTACATGGTCCGCTGGGGCCAGGCCCTGGTCACCCGGACGGAGTCTCAGAGCACAACTACCAATCCAGATGGTTCAACCAGTTCGTCTACGATCACCGTCACCTATACCTATAACGATCTGGGTCAACTCACTGGAGCCAGGGGATCCGGGACCTCCACCTCCCGGGATGCCCTGGGGAATGTCACGACCAGTGAGATCACCCAAACGTACATCATCCAGTGGGGAATGGCGCTGGTGAGCGAGGTCACCACCCGTTCGACCACCACACGAGGCACTGGGTCAACGACCACCTCCTCCACCACTGTGAGGTACTTCTACGATGCTGAAGGGCGACTCATCGGAGGGGAGGGGACTGGGGAAGGGACCACCACGACCGCGAACTTGGATGGGTCCGTCACAACCACTCGCTTTACGACCCACCAACGGTACGGGGCCATCCATGGACAAGCGGTGCTCCTCGATGCGACCACGAGCTCGACCACCACCTCGACTCTCGATGCCTCTACCCGCACCGAAGCGGTCACCGTGACCTATACCTATAACGAACTGGGACAACTCATCGGAGCCAGCGGGACAGGCACCATCACCGGAGCCGATAGGGACGGGAATCCAATCACCGGCACCATCCAGCAGACCTACGTGGTCATCGGTGGCCAAGCGCTGATTTCAGAATCAGTGGTAGATACCACGACCACCCTGCACGGTGGGGGCACGGTCACCGAGCATTTTCGGATCCGGAACGACTACGACCTGGCCACCGGCCGCCTGCTCAAAACCTCCACCGAAGGGGTCACCCATGACTCCGTCCAGGGGTTAATCACCCGTCACAACTTCACCGATACCTACGAATACAACCCCGATGGGAGCTACCGGGTGACCCGCGAGGGAACCACCGAGATCGGCTCCATGACGACACCCTCCTATGGCGGGGGGTCACGATCGCATCGCCCGCCGAGATACCAGGATGACGACCGCCACCACCTGATGATGGACGATGGATTTCGTGATGATTGGAGCGATGATCGAGGGTTCTCCGACAGCCGTGAACCGGTCTTCACCCCCAAGGTTACCAAACACTGGCATGTCGTCACTGAATACGCTGCCGATGGCCGTATCCTCTCTGTGACGGATCGCTCCACGACCCAACACCACGATGCGGGGGTCACCGAGGTCAGCGATGTCCATGACGTCTACACCTACCACGATAACCGCACCCTGGCCTCCATTGAGCGCACTGGGACCACCACCCTCTCTGGGTCTGGCGGCACCGTCGTTCGTGAGTGGCACCAAACAACGACCTTCGAGCAGATCAACGGCCGCACGCTCGCGAGCACGATTGAAGACCGATCCATCATCCACAATGCTGATGGGACGGCAGACCACCTCAACTCCGTGACCCGCAACACCTATGACACAGAGGGCAATCTCACCGGATCGCGGACCGATGGCGAGACCCTACGATACGACACCCGGTCTGGCCAAGTCATCGGCCGTGCGGAGTCGCACCGAGTGGTCGCCTATGAGCGTGGCCGCATCACGAGTGATGTGGAGCATGGCCGCCAGATGGGAAACATCCGTGACGGCGAGGGGAACCTGGTCGGTGGGGCGCGGTACGTCACCCAACGAACCTATGGCTATGACACGGATACGAGTCGTCAGGCCAGCCGGGAAACTACCGATACCTGGGTCGAAGGGTCGGGGGGCACTCATGAAGAGCGGACCAACATCCGCTACAATCGCGAGGGCCTCGTCATTGGCTACGACTATGCACGTTATCACACCAACGCCGTCGGGGCGGAAGGTAATCAAATCACCTACGCCGGCTCTGGCGAACGCCAGGCCATTTCCGGGGGGGTCCATGGGACCGTCCACGAGATTCGCTACGACAGCCTCAACCGGCCCATCTATCAGCGAGAGTTTCGCAATTTTGCGGAGGAGGCGGGGATCCCCGGCGCCGACCTCAAACATGGTTCAGCCTGGATCACGACGGAAACCCATTACGACGTCCAAGGGCGGGTCGTTTGGCAGAGTACCACCGCCTCGGGGAGCGCCCGGGAAACCCCCTGGAACGGCATCCGCGGGTATAACGGATCGTTCAGCATCACCTACATCCAATCGGGGATGACCTATGACCAACTGGGGCGTCTGACAGGCTATCAGTATGCCTCCACCGGACCGACCGTCGTTCAAGACAAGAAAAACCCATTCATCGCCTACCTGACCACGACCGGTCATGTCACCATGACCCTCGACCAACTGGGCCGGGTGACCCAGACTATCACGACCTATCGCTGGGACCTGGATAAAAAACATTACTCTAACGGCACGATCACCACCGTCATCCAAGGCTTCAATGAATTTGGCCGTCCCACCTCCTCGATCACGTACAATAACACCTTCACCCGCACCCCCAACGCGAAGGTTACCGACACCCGCGTCTACCACAACACCTACGTCTACGATGACCAAGGCCGGCTGCTCCGTACGGACAATCAGCAAATCGCAGGCCGCATGGATGCGAAGCGGACCGGCTTCTGGTCAAGCTGGGTTGGGAGGATTATCGCCATCGCCGTGGTGGTAGTCGTCTCGATCTTGACCTTCGGGATCGGCAGCTATGCGGGTGTCGCGGTGCTCGCACACCTCGCGATCGGGCTCAAACTGGCGATTGTGTTCGTGACCTCCATGCTCATGACCCGGCTGCAAACGGGATCCTGGAAGGCTGGGCTCGTCGCTGGCATCGTGGCCGCCGCGACTGTTGGGATCTTGCAAATCCCCGTCGTCAAAAACTTCGTGGATAAGATCTTCACCGCGGTCGGGGATTTCTTCAAGGATTTCTTCCAAAAGATCAAAGCTGCGTTCGGCGGCGCCACCGCAGCGATCAGCACCGGTATCACCGACGGCGCGCTCGCGGGAGGGGCCGCCGGCGCCGCAGGTGGTACCTCTGGGCTTCTACCCTCTGCGCGTTACATCACCTCCTTCTCCACCTTCCTCAAACTCTGGGGCATCCAAACCCTCCGTGAGTTTACCATGAGCGAGTCCATCCAACTTCTTTCGCGCAACAGCGCCCTGCGACCGTTTGCCTTCACCCTCGCCAGCGTGGGGATGTTCGCCCTCGAATGGGCGACAGGGTTGAACCTCTCCGGACGGGCCGATGTAGCGGGCCAAAACCCCTCCCTCTTCCGTCCCCGACTGCGTTTTGCGGGGAATGCCCTGCAAGAGGCGGTCACCTTGAAACAGGCGCTGTTTAATATGAAGGGACTTGGGCGCCTCGCTTTTGAACGCGCATTCTCCGACCTCCTCCAGTTTCCCTTGACCAAATTCTTAGGCCGCGAGAACGCCTTTGCCCCGCTTCTGACGATGTGGACCGGACGACTGGGCAGCGCTATGGCCCATGGGGCGAGCTCCTCCCTGTTTGGATGGCAGTATCACGTCGCCTTCGACCGCGGCCACTACCAACTCATCAAAGAACGGGCTGGGATGCAGATCGTGACCACCTACGCCGCGGACCAAAACGGCCGGCCAACGAGCCGGATCCTCGACCAAAGCCGTTTCTTCCAACCGGCGTTTCTCACCAAAAGAGACCTCCACGCCCTCCGGAACGACAAAGACTTCAAACAGCGGTTTCCCGACCTGAACCTCAGTGACGCCGATTTCAGACGCTTGGTCAAGGGGGTGAGCTTCAGCCGGACCGATCTGAAGACCACCGTGTTCCTCAGTGTCACAGAACGCTCCCTCGACCGCCTGAGTGAGCGGTTGGGCGAATCCACGGAATTGGTGAATGAGTTACGATCGTTTCTAGCCACGCATGAGGCAGGCTTAGACGCGGGCGGCTTTACGCGCGATCGGACCCTCACCATCGCCCGAGACGCGGTGACCCGGTATGATGGCTCCCAGGAGTTGGTGACGTCGGGCCTCTCACTCTCCGGCCGGGATAGATCCGGCGCGATCTTCTCGATCACCCTGGATCCCAGACACCCGACCCCGAAACCGGTGTACCAACTGCTGTTCGATCCGACCAAGACATTCGACGACCGCGCCAAGGCCCAGTTGATCGCAACCTTCCGGGAATTCCTGACGGACCGACAAATGGCGCTGTTCGAACAAAACGTCAAACAAAACCTGGATACCCTCAACACCCTGCTCAGGAGCCGGGGGGAAGAGAACCTGTGGCAGCCACGCGGGTTCTCCTTCTCCACCGACATGGAGCGCACCACCATTGTTCTGACCAACCTGGCCACCCACGAAACCGTCTCCGCGCAGTTCGGGATGGACACCGAGCGGCTCGCCCATGAGGTCCTCCCGGCCAGTACCCTCATCCACTTGAAGACGCTCGCCACCCAGGCCGCCAAATCATCGGTGGCGACCGACCCTAAGGTCATCGAATCCCTGAAAGCGGGTATCCTGGCCAACCTCTTAAGCGGCGCCCTCGCCGCGGTGAAGCTGACGCTGGCTCCTGACAAGCTCGCTTCCTATCAAGCGCTTCTTTTGCTGAGCTCGGAGTCGGCACAGGCGCTGCTGAGTTTCCTCAGCCCCGCCCGGCAACGCCAGTTCCAGGTCAACACCACCATCATGAGCCGCGAGGCGCATCAACCAGCGGGTGGGCATCTCATGAACGTCACGGTCTTGCTCTCCCCTCACAAAGATGAAATCACCGGCATCACCCAAACCTTTCAAGACCGGTCGCTCCGGATCGTCTCCATCACCTACACCCTCCCGACCACGACCGTGTCCCAACTAGGGGGTATCACCTATCGTTCAACCCATGGGGAAGCGCTCCGCGACCTCAGGGTGCTGACCCCCGAGGAACTGCGCCAGGCGCAAGCGATGGCCCAGAAGAAGTTCAACGCGGCAACATTTGGGAGGTATATCCTGGAAGGGGTCAGCGTCACGCTGGCCAATGATGGAAAACGGGTCAGCCTGGAACTACGGGATCCTACCGGTTACCGAGGATCGGTCACCTACACACCGTCTTTCCGTGAGATGTTCCAAAAACTGACCACCGTCACCCCGGAGAGCCTGACGGTCGCTTCGCCTCACCTCGAGTTCCTCGACACCCTGACCGCCGGCCAGGCCAGCGCGTCGCTCAAAGAACTCATCAAAGGGGCGTATCAACAGATCCTGAGCGGGCAACTGGACCTCGCGGCGTTCCAAAACATCATGAGCCATATCCAAAGCTTCTCGCTGAGTTACGGCACGGCAGACCAACCGCCGAGCTTCGCCCTCACCGCAATGGTGTCTGGTCTGCCGAATGGACCACCCGCAGCGGTCACAATGGCCTACACGCCACTCAAGGATATAAACCCCATCACCTATCAACCCCGTGATTTGCCCAATGGCACCATGAGCTACCGATCAACCCATTGGGAAGCGCTCCGCGACCTCGGGGTGTTGTCGGAATCGGACCTGACGCGCATCGAGCAATTGGCAGAGGCCAAGTGGGGGGATAAGGCGCTGACTCGATTCACCAAGGAAGGGTTCAGCGTCTCCATCGGCGAAGAGGGTACGCGCATCAGCGTAGACCTGCGAGATCACAATGGGAACCGGGGCTTCCTCGTGTTCTCACCGGAAACCCCTCGGGCGCATGAGAGTCTTCTCGTGTCCTCCTCCAGCCTACAGTTTCTCGACAACTTGACAGGCGGTCAGGCGACGCTGTCCCTCAAAGCGTTCATTCGAGAAGCCGCTGACCAAGCGCGCGATGGGCGACTCAATCCCACCGCCTTCCAGGCTCTCTTGCAACAAGTGCAGAGCTTTTCGCTCAGTTATGGCGGAACTGAGGCGGTCCCGACATTCCTGGTCACCGCGATGCTGGCCGGACTGCCCAACGGCCCTCCAGCCGCGGTCACCGTCAGCTACTCCCACCGTCAAGGTCAAGGGAGCCAATTCGACTTCGCCACATTGCGCGCTGACGCCCTTGAACGCCTCGGCCTGGTCTCCCGCCAAACGAATCTGGCGTGCTGCCGTCAATGCCTCCTGGAAGGCCTTCCCTCGTTCAGTTCCGGATAGGTGAGTAGCTACTCTAGCCAGTGCTATTACCCGAACCTTCTCATCTTCAATCTGGCGTGCTTCTGTCAATGCCTCCTGCAGGACGCTCACCCGTTCGGTTTCGCATAGCTGCACCGCCAACTTGGCCAATGCCACGGCCCGGGCCTCGTGATGCCCAATCTGGCGTGCTGCCATCAGTGCCTCGGGTAGTAGTTCTGTGGGCAGGTAGGCAGCCAGCCCAGCCAATGCCTCGGCCCGCGCCCTCCCGGACTCCATCTGGCGTGCTGCCATC
>JACPXA010000153.1 GCA_016196785.1 Elusimicrobiota bacterium | reverse complement strand
GGACGAGGCCGTACCCCACCGCGAGAAGGCCAAGCCAAGCGCCTTTCAGCGGCAACCATCGGCCTATGACAAAGATGAGGCACGCGCTCACGAGCGGCAAACAGGGAATCAGCACGAGGGAGAGCATCATGAACGGCTATCCTTTGAGCAGATTGAAACGGTCGAGGTTGACCGTTTGCATATGCCGGTAAATCGCTAAGACCAACGCCAACCCGACCACCGCTTCAGCCGCGGCCAGGGTCACTACGAAGATGGTGAAGGCCTGGCCCCAAAGTCTGTACGGAGATAGGAAATGATTGAAGGCCACCAGGTTCAGGTTGGCGGCGTTGAACATGAGTTCAATGGACATCAACACCCCTAAGACGTTTCGCCGGGCCAACACCCCAAACAGGCCAATACCAAACAACACGATGCTCACGGCTAGATAATGCGTTAAGGGAACCATGCGAATTTAGGACTCCGGCCGGCGGGTGAAGAACACCGCCCCGACTAAGGCCGCGACAAGGACCAGCGACACCAGTTCAAACGGGAGCGCCAATTCTGTCAGAAGGAGCTGGCCCAAAGAAGCCGTGGTCGGCTCGAAGATTTCGCCCCGGTTGGTCGCGATCGGGAGCTCCTGGCCATACCACGAGACCCGACCGATGGTCCATCCAAACCCAATGACCGTCAAGCCGCAAGCCAGCAACGCAGGGAGCCACTGCGCGTTCTTCACGGATTCCTGAGGAACGAGGGGGACGTGAGAGAGCATGATCACAAAGAGCATAATGACCATGACACCGCCGATGTAGAGCAAGACCTGAGCGGCGGCCAAGAAATCCGCTCCCAACAACACATAGAACCCGGCGATGGCCCCCAAGGTGGCAATGAGCCAGAGGGCGCAGTGAAGAATTTGGCGTTGGGTCACCACTAAGAGCGCTGAACCGAGGGTGAGCACCGCAAAACCGTCAAATACACCTTGTTGGAGGGTCATGACAGCCAGTGAAGGGTCAGTCCGGCAAGGACGATGTTTGCAAAGGAGACCGGGGTTAGGAACTTCCAAGAAAAGGCGAGGAGGCGGTCCACCCGAAAGCGAGGGAATGTCCAGCGAACCCACATGAAGACAAACACCAACAGGAACGTTTTGAACAGAAACCACACCCATGAGGGCAACAGTACCCCGTCACCGCCCCCCAAGAACAATACCGCGCCGAGCCCCGCCGAGAGGAAGACGAAGGCGTACTCGGCAAGGAAAAAGAAGGCGAACTTGATGCCGGAGTACTCCGTATGAAACCCGGCGACGATCTCCGATTCCGCCTCCGGGATATCGAAGGGGGTCCGGTTACACTCCGCCACCGATGCAGTGAAAAACACCAGAAAGGCGATCACCCCAACGAGTGGATTGGGATAGAACAGGAACCACTTGAAGTGACGCTGGGTGTCCACGATGAGGCTCAAGTTTTGGCTGCCTACCCAGAGCAGCACTGGAACGACAGACAGCACCCGAGGGACCTCATAGGACACCAACTGCGCTGCCGCCCTCAAGCCCCCTAACATCGAGTACTTGTTTCCGGACCCCCAGCCCGCCATGAGGATCCCCAACACGCTCAAGCCCGAGATTGCAAACACATACAGAATGCCGATGTCGAGGTTCACCGCTGCCAATTGGCGACCGAACGGGAGGGGCGCGTAGCAGGCGAAGGCTGGAACAAAGGCGATCACCGGTGCCAGACGATGCACCCACGGATCTGCCCCGGTGGGAACGATGTCTTGCTTGACCAGCAGTTTGATGCCGTCAGCAATGCTCTTGGCCCACCCATGCCATCCGCCGGCATACATGGGCCCTAGCCGTGACTGCATATGCGCGGATACCTTCCGTTCCAGCCAGATCAGAAACATCACGGTGAGATTGATCACCGCCAAAATCGCTGCGCACTGGCCAAGCATCACCAAGAGCTGGCGGGCCAGGGGAGGCCATGCGGCTGGGAAGATTATTCCCATCGGAACGCCTCTTTCCGCCACGCATAGAGGAGGGCCAGGAAAAGAATGGCAATGAATACCACCATTTCCCAAAACCCCGCGATCCCGAGCGGACGGGCCACAACCGCCCAGGGGTAGATGTACAGGGTCTCTACGTCAAAGATGACGAAGAGGAGAGCAAAGATATAGAAACGAACATTGAGACGAACCCGTGGTGTCCCCACGGGTTCTACACCGCACTCGTAGGGCACGCGGGTTCTCGGATCATGGCCCCGCTCGCGCAACAGAAAGGAAAGTACGAAGGCCCCAAGGGCGAAGATCGTCCCCAGCCCCACAAAGAGCAACACATGGGCGTATTGCTGCAGCATATTACATCACACCCATCCTAGATTCCCGCTTTCGCGGGAATGACGACATGGGAGGTTCTCCCAAGCAAGTGCTTCGCCCGTTGCACTTATAAATCTTCCGCGCCGAGGGTTTTCTTCCCGCCTGCGGCTTTTACCTTCTCAATTGATACCCTGACCATCTCTTCTACCTTTTGGGATAGCGCGTTGATGTAATCGCCCCCCGTCCGGAATCCTGCCTCTTTCACCTGCTTCTTCACTTTACTGACAACCACCATGGTTTCTGCCATAGACATGTTCCTCCTTTGATCGCGCCCTCACGACCTGCTGTCGTTCGGGTCTCATTTATGGATCGCTAGGAATGACAAGCGTTCGAGCTCAATGGCCAGGTCAATGTTATGGATTTTCACCCCCCCAGGAACTTGAAGCCGGACCGGGGCGAAATTGAGGATCGCCTTGACCCCCACCCCCACCAACTGATCAACGACAGCTTGTGCGGCGGAGGCCGGTACAGTCACAACCGCCATGCGAATCTGGTCGCGCTTCGCGTATTCAGCTAGCTCGTCCATTTGATGCACCTTGACGCCCTCAATCATCTGCCCAACCTTCCTTGGATCATTATCAAAACCCGCGATGATATTAAACCCTTGCTCATGAAATCCCCGATAGCGCAGCAAGGCTAACCCAAGGTTCCCCATCCCAATGAGCGCGACATTCCACTGATGGTCAATCCCTAGGATCTGGAGGAGGACTTTCTTCAGATCCTCAACGGAATATCCCCGCCCCGGGGTTCCAAACTGGCCGAAATAGGCGAGGTCTCGCCGCACCTGAGCCGCAGTGTAGCCGGTGAGCTCCGCAATGGTTTCTGAGGAGATGAGTTGCACCTCGCGGGATTCTAACAATGCGCGGTAATAATGCGATAATCGAGGGATGGTCCGCTGGGGGATCCGACGCTCATGTTGTTCCGTGAAAGTCATCACAAATGACGACAAAAAAGAATCCCCCCTCCTTCCCTGGTGGTCTCCCGCCAGTCATCGGGGGGCGGTTCATGATACCACATCCCTCAAAAAACTGTCAAATGAACTGGATCGTCTCTTCTACGAAGAGGGACTGCTCATCCTCACGGACCCAGGAACGGGCTTCCACAAACCGCCCTTGGTGCACCGCTGCAATCACGTTGGACCAACGGGCCAGCATCGGTTGGCTGGCGTCGGTCGCGCTGGGACGGGCTGGGTGATCCGGGTGGGAGTGATACACACCCACGATATCCAGCCCTTCTTGTTCGGCGGTTTGGGTGGTCCGATACACCTCGCGGGCATCAAACTCAAACTCAAACTGGCCGCCCCCACGTTCCTTTCGCGCGTTAGTCAAGGGATACAGTTTGGCAACGCGTTTCCGAGGCCTGAAGGTTCCCGCCAACAACCCACACCCCTCATATGGGTAGGCGGCGACGGTCACACGGCGAAGTTCCTCCCATACGGCTGCAGGAAACTCCACTGAACTTGGTGGGGTTACGGTGCGAACCAGTTTATCGCTCATGGTGCTCCCAGTACCCTTCCCAGTAGTTCAGGACCTCCTCCCAGAAGCGGGTCCGCAAATAGCGATCCCCCCCATCGGGAAACACCGTCACAACCACCCCTTTGCTAAGCCCTATCGCGATCTCAAACGCCCCATGCAGCGCCGCCCCGGCGGAGTACCCCACCAGGATCCCTTCCTCTCGGGCGAGTCGGCAACTCATCTCGTAGGCGTCCTCGGTGTAGATAGAGAGCTTGCGATCATGCACGGTGGGATCATAGATCCCGGGGACGATGGAGGATTCCATGTGCTTTAAGCCTTCTAGGCCATGAAGGGCGGTGGCCGGTTCTACCGCAATCACCTCAATGTGTGGGTTGAATTCCTTCAACCGCCTCCCGACCCCCGTCAGTGTTCCCCCGGTTCCAATCCCCGCGACAAAGTGGGTGACCTCCCCTTCGGTCTGTTCCCAAATTTCTAACGCGGTGGTGTCGTAGTGAGCCTTCCAATTGTTGGGGTTGTTGTACTGATCCGGCATATAGAACTTCCCGGGGTTCTCCCGATACAAGCGCTGAGCCTCCAGGATGGCGCCATCGGATCCTTCCAGGGGATCGGTAAAGATGACCTTGGCTCCTAAGGCTTCAATCACCCGCTTTTTCTCGCTACTATTCTCCGGCATCACGAGTTCCACCCGGTACCCTAACGCCGCCCCCAGCATGGCATAGGCAATGCCGGTATTCCCCGAGGTGGCATCCAAGACCGTCTTGTTCTCCGTCATGGCTCCCGACCGCTCCGCTTCCAGCAGCATGCGCGCCGCGGGCCGATCTTTCACCGAGCCGCCAGGGTTGAGAAACTCCGCTTTTGCG
>JACPXA010000145.1 GCA_016196785.1 Elusimicrobiota bacterium | reverse complement strand
CCCCGTGCCTCCCCCTTTCGTAAAGGGGGAAGGAGGGGGATTTCTCCGAGCCAAATCCCCCCTCACCCCCCTTTTCCAAAGGGGGGAACGTCTCTGCAACATTCCGCCTTGAGCCCTATGTTGGAATCACCACACTAGGAGCCTGTCCGAGCATTCTACACATCATGGATCAACGGATCGTCATTACGGGGGTGGGGGTCCTCTCTCCCATCGGCATCGGGAAGGAAGCCTTCTGGGAAGCGTTGATCCACGGGAAATCCGGTGTTCGCCGGATCACGTTGTTTGACCCCACGCCGTACCCGTGCCACATTGACGCGGAGGTCCAAGGGTTCGAGCCCGAACGCTACATTGATAAGAAAACTATCCGACGGATGGATCGCTTCTGTCAGTTTGCCCTCGCCGCCGCCCGGATGGCCCTGGAGGACGCCCATCTTGATCTCCGCCAGGAGGCGAGCGATCGGTGCGGCGTGATCATCGGGTCAGGCATTGGGGGACTGGCGACCATCGAAGAAGAGCACCAGGTGCTGCTCTCTCGCGGGGCCCGGCGGGTCAGTCCCTTCCTGATCCCCAAACTGATCACCAACATCGCCCCGGGGGAGATTGCGATCCAGTGGGGGATGACCGGCCCGAATTATGCGCTCTCAAGCGCCTGCGCTAGTTCCAACAGTGCGATCGGGGACGCCCTCCGGCTCCTCCGCTATGGGGACGCCGACGTGATCCTGGCGGGCGGGACGGAGGCGGCGATCACCCCGCTCGGCTTCGCAGGCTTTTGCTCGGCCCGGGCGCTGTCCACGAATTGGAACGCTCAGCCGGAGAAGGCCTCCCGGCCGTTTGACCGTGAGCGGGACGGGTTCGTGATGGGCGAAGGGGCCGGGATTGTCATCTTGGAAACGCTCAACCACGCGCGCAATCGGGACGCAAAGATCTACGCCGAGCTCACCGGCTACGGCGCGACGGATGACGCCTACCATATTACCGCCCCTGCCCCGGATACGAAGGCCGCTACGAGGGCGATGCAGCTCGCCCTGCTCGATGCCAAGACCAGCCCTACCGAGGTTGACTACATCAACGCGCACGGAACCTCCACCCCACTCAACGACAAGCTCGAGACCGCGGCCATCAAGCACGTGTTCGGCGCTCACGCTGCTCGACTGGCCATCTCCTCCACCAAGTCCATGACCGGTCATCTCCTCGGCGCGGCCGGGGCGGTGGAGCTGATCGCGACCCTGCTCTGCATGGAACGAGGGCAGATTCATCCCACGATCAACTATGACTCTCCCGATCCCGAGTGTGACCTTGACTATGTCCCCAATACCGCACGTCCTGGGCAGATTCACTGCGCCCTCTCTAACGCGTTCGGGTTTGGCGGCCACAACGCGGTGCTCGTCATCAAACGGTATACCTGAGGTGTGGAAGTGACTGCTGCAACCCCACTGCCGTGGCCACGGCTGGAAAAGGCGATCGGGATTCGGTTTGCCAACCAGGCGCTCCTGGAAGAAGCGCTTACCCACAAATCCTATGCCATGGAACACTCGAGCGAGCGGTTCAACGAACGCCTGGAGTTTCTGGGAGATAGCGTGTTGGCGACGGTTGTCGCTGAGTACCTCTACCTCCGGTATCCCAAAGACGATGAAGGGAAGTTGTCTAAAATGAAATCGCTGCTCGTGGCCAAACCGAGCCTCGTGGTGTGGGCCAAAGAGTTGAAACTGGGGCAGTATGTGCGGCTCAGCCAAGGCGAGGAACATACGGGAGGCCGGGAGCGGGCCTCGCTTTTGGCCAATACACTCGAAGCCTTGCTGGGGGCAATCTATCTCCAGTCCGGGTATGACGCCGCCCGACAATTTATTCTCAAATGGCTCCGTAAAAAGCGGCGGTTTGTCGAGACAGATCACAAGAGCCGCTTGCAAGAATTGATTCAACGACGGGAGAAAACCCCGCCTGAGTACCGGCTCCTGCGCGAGGTTGGGCCCGACCATGACAAGACCTTTGAGATCGAGGTGCGGGTGCACCGACAGCGGCTGGGGCGGGGCATCGGGAAAAGCAAGAAGGAGGCCGAACAGAGCGCTGCCCGCGACGCCTTGCGGCAACCCATTCAAAAGGAATAACGACCATGACTATGGACTACGGACTGACAGAAGACCAGCAGGCCATTGTAGAAACCGCGCGGGAGATTGCCGAAAAAAAGATTAAACCGGTGCGGGAACACTATGATGAGTCGGAGGAATACCCCTGGCCGATTGTCGAGGAACTGCGGAAGGCGGACCTCTTTGGGGTGTATCTTCCCCAGGAGTATGGCGGATTGGGGGGGGCAGGGTTTGAGCTGGTGCTGGTCGTGGAAGAGCTGTCCAAGGCGTGTGGGGGGATCGCGCTGTCCCTGGCAGCGACCTCCCTCTGCGCTTTCCCTATCCTCCAGTTCGGCACGGAGGAGCAGAAGAAAAAATACCTCACGCCGATGGCCGCGGGGAAACGCCTGGGGGCATTTACCATCACCGAACCGGAGGCGGGTTCGGATGCTACCGCGACCCGCGCCACCGCCAAGCGGGATGGAGATTCTTACATCTTGAACGGCACCAAGGTCTTCTGCACCAATGGGGAGGCAGCGGAGATCTATACCACCTTCTTCTCAACTAACCCCGCGCGGGGATCGCGCGGGATCTCCGCGTTTATTCTGGAGAAGGGGACCCCAGGGTTCTCCTTTGGCAAGAAAGAGAAGAAGATGGGGATTCGCGCGAGCCCTACGTATGAGCTGGTCTTTAACAACTGTCGCGTCCCCAAAGAGAATATACTCGGCAAAGAAGGGGCAGGGCTCCTGGTTGCACAGTCCACGTTCGATCTCTCCCGGCCAGGGGTG
>JACPXA010000144.1 GCA_016196785.1 Elusimicrobiota bacterium | reverse complement strand
TCCAGGATCCAGGCGTTTGTGTTGTAGGCATAAGAAAAATAAGTGACCGTATCGTCCCAAAGACCGTAAGCATCACTCTCCGGAGATTGACCCGGTTGCCCTTTTTCCCAGCGTGTGGCCACGTTCCCGTAGGCGTCGTACGAAAACTGGGTCCATCGGACTCGAGAATTGCCCTCAGCGTCTGTCAAACTCTGGCTTGTGGAACTCAACGAGGGAGCGGTCACACCCGGATATGGACTGCTGCTCGTCCATGTGTAGAAATCCGTCAGAGAAACCTTAGCCAGTGAAGAATCCGTACTTCCACTCACGATTCGAAGTTGTAAACGACCTTTAAAGATGTCATCCTGAAAAAACGTACTCTTTTCTTTTCGACCTTCAGCGTCAGTGACTTCCACGTCCCGGAAACCACGCCATTCCCGCGCCGTAGAGTTGTACAGAGACCGTGAATAGCTGTATCGCGACGTCCAGCTGCGCCCCAGACCATCGCTCACCGTGACGGCATCGACCACCAACATGGGAAACGGTAGGTACGGCACCGGCGAGTTTATGGAAAGGGGAGAGTTCTCGCGATACATCCGGTAAGCAATCGTCGTGCTTCCACCACGGCCGTTGGTCGCCTGGATCAATGGAGTAAACGGAATTCCGCTGCTCGTAGCCACAACCCACCCTCCCGTCTCCACGTTACAGACGGCCGCGTCGAGAAGCCCGTCGCCGTTGAAGTCGCCGACGACCGGGGTCCAGCCACTCCCTTGGCCTAGTCCAGTCACCCAAGTTCCTGCAGCAATAAACTTGGTTCCATCCGATAACGCATATTGCCATTGCCCGGATGAGGAATCATAGGTGAGGGCATCGGTGAAACCATCCCCGTTGACGTCCGTAGCCAAAGGAATCACTCCGGTGCCCCAACCACTTAACCAGACTCCCTCATCAAGGAACTGGGTGCCGGTCGAGGAAAACTCCTTCCACTGCCCCGTGCCGGCAACCGCCAGGCAGAGGTCGGTTAGACCGTCGCCATTGAAGTCACCCGTAAGCCATTCTCCTGACCCTGTCGCGCCGGTCAGCCAGTTCGTCGGGGAAGAAAATGCCGTGCTCCCATTGGAAAGGGCCACCTGGACCGTCCAAGTTCCTGATATAATTTTCGCCCGAGCCAAGTCAGTAATTCCATCGCCGTTGAAATCTCCCGTGAAGATTTTCCAACCCTCAGATGCTTGGCCAAAACCGCTAATCCAGGGAGTCGGAGTATGGAATTGTAACCGTCGCTGTCCGCTGTAATCGCGAAGCTCGGCAAGGGCGACTCTCCAGCTTCCATCGGCCTGTCGCTCTGCAACATCGGCCAGACCATCGCCGTTGAAATCTCCCTGCAAAACCATCAGGTTATTCTCTGTCAAACCACCACTGGTACTGACGGAGAGCGGATTGTACTGGTAGCCTTGAAAGGCCGATGTCGTTGAGAGCCCCGCCTTGAAATAACTGTCATGAGAACCGGAGTAGCCGAATACCATGTACATTCCGGCATCTGTTACACCATCTCCATCAACATCGAGCGTCATAGGGGTCCATACGTTGAACTGGGTCACCCAGAAAGGCATCGATTTGCTGAACGTGATCCAGCTGCCTGGCGATCCCAGTGTCACGCTTTTCTGCTGGGCGTATGTAAACGTAACCGGCGGGAGGGAGGCCGTATCGTCGTCACCATACAAAGTCACTCCGGCAAGCAGCGAGCGGGCCGTAACATCCTGGTCTTGCGTGTAAGCCAATGCGTATCGGCGCACAAGAACTCCATTGGCCTTGACCACGATGGCTTTCAGGCGTGAGTCGATGACCATCTTGATCCCGCTCCGGTAACTCACGATCGGGTCGGGTCTGGTTTCAAGAACAAAGTCCACCGTGTTGGTCGGAAGGTCGCCTGTCACCTCGTTGCCGGCATATTGGATCTGAGCCGGATAGAGTTGTCCCTGGTCCTGTGTATACGTGATGGTCAGCATATTGCCGTGGGTATCCACCACTTTGTCCAAACTCCATCTGAAAATTCCCTTGCCGTTCTCGACTCGGGAAGCGCCTGTCGTTCCGAAGAAATAGTGGGTCCCGTCTTTCTCCCACATCTCCCAAGCCGTTCCATTAAAGACGTATTTCCTAAAGGCAGAGTCCACCTTAGCGCGGTATTCATTGTTCCCGATGGAAACCAACGGATCCACGCTACCCTGAATAGTAGCGTTGAAGGTATCTATGCTGGTGTAGGTTGGAACCCCCTTCCGTGTGTCCCGCTGGATGTAACCCAAGTCCAAATCCCAACCGACTCCACACCAACCGTTTCCTCCACCGCTGTGATAAACGAGGTGTGCCTCTGGCTGCATCTTTTGTCGTCCAGGCGGAACCAGAACGGGGATGTCGGATATCGCGCGGCCTGTAAACAAATCGGTTTGATAGGCTTCCTGAAGAGCCGATGCTTGAACACCCATGGCAGACTGGTCCGCCATCGCGGCGGAGCTAAACAGGCAACAGACCCACCATCCGCTCAGCAAACCCGCGAATATCCGTACGATAGCAACCCGAATTTTGAGATACCGCGATTGTTTATTCATTCTATTTTCCGCGCCGGTAAAGGTGGTGGCTGACGATATCCAAAAACTCTTCGCTGAGCTTCCGCCTGCCTGCCCAGCCCGTCTCGGACTTGGACGGTTACGGTGTGAGACTTGATTTTCCCCACGGTATCCCAGGTAAACGTTGCAGAGGAACTCCACGCACGGGCCACTGCTCCATCCACCAAGAATTGGTATTCCGGAGAATCCCCATCGAGATCAGAAGCGGCAACGCTGATTGTTACGAGATCCCCTTCCGTAAATGCCGCCCCATCGGCTGGGCTTATGCCGGTGATTACCGGAGCATTTGCATCCACCACAATTCCGTCGGATGAGCCAATGGCAGACCAAAGACCCGCCCCGTTTTTGGCTTTGACGCCGAAGTAATACCGGACGCCATGACTCAAAGAAAGTCCGGTCCGCGTGACACTTGTGGCAGTGCTCGTAGAAACCCAGGGGATAACAACAGTCCCAGTAGAACTGTCTCGGGTGATTTGATATTGATACTCCACGATCCCGGTCACAGAATCTGAACTTGTCCAGGTTGCGTGAAGCGTTGTGGCGGAAGCGGTCCAGACCCCATCGTCCGTGACCACCGGAGTCGTGGGGAGTGAGCCGGTTGGAACAACCAGGGTCTTGGAGCCGGTCAACAGCTGACGCTCGCCCGTCTGACCATCGATCGCCTGCGCCGTCACCGTGTAGGTGCTGGCGGCCAGGTTCAAGCCGGCGGTGGAGACGCTGTACCCATGCTCCGGGTTGGGCGCGATCCCCGCGGCCACCAGATCCCCACGCGGTTGGTTGGCGGGAACAGTCGTCTTGACCACCCCATCCACCAGAACCTCCACCTGCAGCGAGGCAGACCGGTTGTCCGGATCCACCGTCCAGCCGGAGATGGATTGGGGAGTGGCAGAGTCGAGGTAGCCAATCGGTACCTGATTAGAGGAGGAAATGGTCAGCGTCTTGGCGCCGGTCAACAGCTGACGCTCGCCCGTCTGACCATCGATCGCCTGCGCGGTCACCGTGTGCGATCCCGTCGCCAGGTTCAAGCCGGCGGTGGACACGCTGTACCCATGCTCTGGGTTGGGCGCGATCCCCGCGGCTACCAGATCACCCCGTGGTTGGTTGGCCGTCACCGTGGTTTTGACAACGCCATCCACTAGAACCTCCACCTGCAGCGAGGCAGACCGGTTGTCCGGATCCACCGTCCAGCCGGAAATCTTCGTCGTGTCCGCAGAATCCAGGTAGCCGATCGGTACCTGATTCGCCGCCCAGCAAGGGCTTGGAAAGAGAACGAGCAGTCCTAATACACCGATAAGGCCACGGAGCCGAAAAACGTTTCGCACCATAAGGTCGGGGATCTCCTAAAACGAGAACAGACCGCTTTAGTATGAAAGTCTACACTTGTTTATCAGAAAATGCAAATCCATTTTAAATCGCTTATGAATTCAGCGGTGCGCCGACGGAAGGTTTATTTCTTAAGCGGTCGTTTCTTGACCGGAAGAGGTGGAGAAATTTTTGAAGACGGGTTGCTTGCAGGCGCTTTTACTACCGGCGTTTTCATTGCTTTTACCACCGGAGCAGCGGGCATGAACGC
>JACPXA010000147.1 GCA_016196785.1 Elusimicrobiota bacterium | reverse complement strand
GCGCTTGCGGCGACGCTCGCGAGGAACGCCTGCGGCAGGAATCGTCGCTTGATAGAGGCTACTGTCCAATAGACAGACAAAGGCGCTACACTAATGAGCAGAAAACCCGTGAGCACCACGACATCCATTCGGTATCCGGCAAACTGGTAATACCTGGCTTGCAGAAGATGGAGCCCGCTAATAGCCCCTAAGGCGATGAAGGGAACCGCCCCCAACAGGAGGCGATGCACCCATGGCGGGATCGCCAAGGGTTCGGGTTGGTGTTCGGCCACCAACCCATAGGCACATCGGACGATCAAGGCAGCCAGGACCAGGGTGTGAACGAGAACAATCCCCAACAGGAGGGGTTGGGGCCAGGATTTGGGGAATGGGAAATAGCCATCTCCCCTCAATTGGATCACCATCAAGATTCCAAGGAGGTATCCTACGCAACGATCCATAGGTGAAATCATACTTTTTTTAAAAGACTTGCAGGACGGGGGGAAGTTGAGGTACACTTAAAAGGAAGGTGGATAATACCATGGCAATGAGAGAAGCGAAGATCTTTTCGTTGGTCCAGGTCTCTGGTCAGTGCGTCGTGGCCATTGAAGAAGTCGAGGGGCCGCGGCTAGTCCCTATTTGGATTGGCCTCTTTGAAGGGAGCGCGATCGCCGCGGAGATTACCGGCCACAAGTTCCCCCGTCCCATGACCCATGATCTCTTGGCGGACGTCTTGACCGCTGTGGGTGCCAAAGTGGACCGGATCGTTATCAACGATCTACGGGACAATACCTACTACGCCACGATCAAGATTGCCCAAGATCACCAGATGTACGACGTTGATTCGCGCCCCAGCGACGCCTTGGCGCTCGCGGTCCGTGTCCACTGCCCGATCTATATCGAAGATCAAGTCTTTGAGAGGTGCCCTGAGATCCTGAAACCGATCACCAAAGAGGAAGCGGATAAACTGAAACAGGAGCTGCAAAACATGAAGCCGGAGGATTTCTTCCGCGACCTCAAAAAACGGAAGAGCGGCGAGTCCGATTCCGAGGAGAAAAAAGAGGAGTAGTACCTCCTAGGAGCCTGTCCGAGTATGCCCTTTCGGCTGCACCGGCAGGCTGTTGGCCTGCGCCGGCGTCAGGCTCGCTCGGCATACGCTCCGTCTGTCAAGTATGCCGTCGCTCGCCTTCCTTGGCTCGGCGCAACATCCTCCGGTTCGCCAAGAAAGCCATACCCAGACAGGCTCCTGGAGAGGGGTATACCTGACCGCTGAGGGGGGAGATTCCCTGAAAGGGTTCAACACGCTGCCAGTCCAGCGTGTTTTTGTTTAATAATGAGACGGTTGGAATACCACCGGTGTGGACCGCCTCTAACGGAAGGAGGTGGTCAAGGTTCGAGAACTCTATCCGATTGAGCGGCCGAGGGAGCGCCTGGCCCAGTTAGGGCCGGCTGCGTTGAAGGACGAGGAACTCCTGGCGATTCTCCTCCGCACGGGATATCGCGGTAAAACCGTGCTGGACCTCGCCAGCGGGTTCCTGCGGAACTACCCTGATGGGCGGTGGACCTCTTTATCCGTTCGGGAGCTCCAGCGTGTGAAGGGAATGGGCGTGAGCCGTGCCGCCACCCTGATCGCCGCCTGCGAGCTGGCCAAGCGATTCACCAAAGACACCCCAGGTGGCCTACCCGCCGTCACCTCGCCGGAACAGGTGATCGCGCAAGTCAGCGAGCTGCGGGAAAAGAAACAAGAACACTTTATCGTGCTCTACCTCAACGCGAGAAACCAGGTGCTCCGAAAAGAGACGGTCTCGATCGGGACACTCTCCGCATCCCTGGTTCACCCGCGGGAAGTCTTTGCCCCAGCGGTTGAGGCACGGGCGGCTGCGGTGGTGTTGACCCATAACCATCCCTCTGGCGACCCGACGCCTAGCCCGGAAGATGTGACGCTCACACGGCGCCTGTCCGATGCCGGTAAGCTGTTAGGCATTGAGGTGCTGGATCACGTCATCCTGGGTAGAGAACGTTGGATCAGCCTCAAACACACGGGTGTCCTATGAACGGAAGATCCCGTCACCTGGTCGTCCTTTGGCTGCCGGTATTTGCTTGGTGTGGCTTGATCTTTTGGCTGTCCTCGATTCCCCATTTACAGACCAATCTAGGGATTTGGGATCTCATCCTGAGGAAAGCGGCCCATCTGATGGAATACGGGGTGCTTGCGCTATTGACCGCTCGAGCCTTGAGTGGTTCCACGCGTTGGAGCAGAGGGCGAGTCCTGTTTTGGGCCGCGCTGTGTAGCTGCCTGTACGCCTTCAGCGATGAGTGGCATCAGGCCTTTGTCCCTGGACGAGGCCCCTCCTTTGGAGACATCGGGATTGACAGTACAGGTGCGCTGCTCGCCCTCTTTGGCATTGGGACCAGGTCTTGAAAACTCGTGCCCGTGAACCTTCCGATGTTCCGATCTTGAGAACTTGAAGCTTCGCAGTCATGTCTAAGGCTCGACGAGCGATCAAGATCAGGCGCACCTGGAAGATCAACCCGGTCACCCGGGTCAAGAAAAGTGCCAAACGCTACCATCGCCCTCG
>JACPXA010000146.1 GCA_016196785.1 Elusimicrobiota bacterium | reverse complement strand
GTTCCTCGGCTTCTTTCTGCTGGAGGGACAGAATGGCGGTGACCCAGATGGCGAAGATGGAAAGGGCGCGGTTCGCTATGGCCATCCCGAGGATTCCTCCCGGGGGGCCGAATATGAAGCCAAGAATGGTGAGTATGGTGCAGGCCAGCGCGGCACCGAAGACAAACCGGGGCTGGGGAGATCGCAGCGCGATCAATACCGGCACGACGTACAGAACTCCCATGGCCACCCCAAGGGGAACCAGCAAGTCCACTACAAAAACAACCAGGGCCAGCGCGACGGTCCCGGCAATCAGCCGTAGACCGGTTCGGTCTTGAGGCATGCGGTCGTCTCTCCTGTTATGCCCTCGCATGGTCGAGGGCGCCCTGTCAGGCTGCTTGTAGGAGACTCAGAAACGGATGATTACATCGAGGGGTCGAACGAATGAATAAGATCTGCGGGGTAATGAGTTGGAAGAATGCTGGAAGAAATGTAATAAGGGTCGAACGAAAAATTCCTAATGCAGTAAGTATACCAAAAAACCGCCCGCAATTCTCTGCAGTTCAGGTGACCCTCAGGCCGGCCCTACTCATAACATACATGACCGAATCGAGTCACGCCGTTTTTTTTAACCCCTCTTCAGTCAGACCTCTCCATCTTTATAGGTTTTGGGGCTAGGACAGCTTTGCCGCATAATCGGGAGGCCCTGCGAGGCATTTATGTGACAACGGAGGAAGACCTATGAAAGTGAAGGAGGCGGGGTGAAAGCCCTGAGCATGCTTGATGGCATGGCTGCAGTCCTGGATGTGGGATGCGGGACCGGTGTGAGGTTCGGCGGGAACCGGAGCGGTGACCGCCCCACCCTTTACCAGTGGTACGTGCACACCATCAAGCAAGGCCTTCAGACCGCCATCACAAGCGACATGACGAGTTAAGCTCGACCGCCTCGTACCGCCCTACTTCACCAAGCACCCTTTACCGTCGTACCAGACGAAGCCACGCTCGATCGGACAGCGCGCTCGAGCAATGGCCGTAGCGGTCAGCACGCGAAGGGCCTCCTCCGGGTCCTGAACCGGACGCGGGAACCACGCAGTCCCGGTCCACCGGACTTCTCCGATCTCCACATTAACGGCCCGGATCCCGACGCTGCAGTTGTACGGACCGGACCCATCGGTTGATCCAGACGCGGGCGTAACCGCCGCCTTGGCAAAGATGACGCTATCGGCCCGGGCCAGCCGTCCCGCGCGGAGCACGACTTCGTCCTCGGTCAGATCGTTGAACTTGGCCTTCTGCTCATTGACCAGCTCTTCGATGGCCGCCGGATCAATGACGGCCTTTCCACTTTGCCGCTCGATATTGGCGATGGTCTCAATGACCGCAGGGTGGTTAGCCCAGATCACCACCGTATGCTTCCGTTCTTTGGTGAGGTAGTCACCAATGTCTATGAATTTATGAGATCCGGTCGCCAGCGGATAATTGATGAACGCGGTCGAATGACACGCAACTGCAGTGATGACCCCCTGAATGAGAAGCAGCGCAGCAAGCAACCGAAGTGGTTTGTGGCTCACAAGCTCACCCCGCCTCTTTCAAGGTCCATCGCTGGATGTCGGCGTCTTCGAGGAGCTGGTAGCCGTCGTCGTAGCAAGCTCTTCCCAGAGCTTGGCGAGCTCCACTTGACGCTCCCAGACACCGAGTTGCTCCAATTGTTCGCGGTCCATATTCCTTTCTCTCTCTGAGGACCCGTCACCATTTTCCTTCTTCCGAAACTTGGACGCAAGCTGGAGATGGTTGGAGAGTCTGAACGAAGGAGAAAACGGGCGGAGGGAAAGGCTACGTGCTCTGTCGGGATTCGCGCCACAACATGAAGGCAAGACATCCAGCGATGATGAGCCCCAAGACACTAGCCCAGAGTGGAATGACGACGCCATTCACGATGACCTCCCAATGAAAGAACAGCCGCAGGATGTGGAGTAATACGACGAGCGCAAAAAGACCAATTGCAATCTTTGTAAACGGCTTCATCAGTGCCCTTTCCCAGACTCGTGGTGCCCCCGACACGAATCGAACGTGCGACCCGCGGCCTGAGTCTTCGGCCAAGTCCCCGGCATTAGTTGCTAAAGGGTCCTAAGCCTGTTTGGTCATGGCGCAGACCAGACGGTCTTCCCGTCCTTGTCCCACAGAGCGAGCGTTGTCTTTCCATCGTCGGTCGAACCCCAAAAGGCGCGTCTTTGACCGCTGTTGTCGCTCAGGTACAGGCCAAAGCCTGTCAGGCCGGGTAGGATCAATACTTTGGACTTCCCATCCTTGCCCCAGAGTGCCAGGGCGGGATTTCCATCAGCTCCAACTCCAAGCGCCGTTCCGCCGACCATGGATTTGTCGGTAAGCAGCAAACTAGGGCCACCTTGGGTGCCTAAGCCAAAACGGGCTTGCTCCCGGCCTTGCTCATCTTTAAAAGCCAGCTCAGGAGAGCCATCTGCATCGAGTGTCAGCAATACGCGTGTCTGGGCCATCTTGTCCGCAAGTGCGATCAGAGGTCTTCCATTGGCTTCCAACCCCATCTGAGCCAAGGCCTTGCTAGCCTTGTCGGTCATGACCAGCGTTGCGCTTCCATCAGGGCTCACACCAAGGACTGCTCGAACTTTCGCATCTCTATCCACGATGCGGAATTCCTCTGCCTCGATGACTTTGCCGCCTTTGGGAGGCTCTTGGGCAATGACGGTCTCGCCGGCGAAGAAGCGGTCGGAGAGCATACCACCCACGAAACCTGCCAAGAGAGCCACAACGAACATTGTCCAATACTCTTTCCTGTGCATGTTCAACCCTCCGGAGTTTTCCACACTCCTACGTGGGATCTGCTGTGACGTCGATGCTAGAGCGCTCGGGAACTATTTGCGCCGATACGTGCCCATGAGTTCAGCTTGCTTCAGGATGTGGCCTTGCATGGCCCGCTCCAGATCCTTCTTGGTCGTGCTGTTCGGCAGGTTCAGGGTGGTATCGAGCGCGTAGAGCTTGAAGAAATAGCGGTGGGTACCCGAGGGCGGACAGGGGCCGCCGTAGCCGATCCTGCGGAAGTCCGTGGTGCCCTGCTTCATGCCGTTGGCAAGGGTGTCCCGCTTCGGGATATCCTCGTCAAGCGACCGCGCCGTGGCCGGGATGTCCCAGGCGACCCAGTGCACCCACGTTCCCATCGGTGCATCGGGATCGTCCATGATGAGCGCCAGGGTTTTGGTCCCGGTCGGAACGTCCGACCAGCTCAGTGGCGGCGAGACATCCGGTCCTTCGCAGGTGTATTTGGCGGGGATGGCCCCGCCGGCTTCGAATGCTGAGCTTTTGAGTTCCATAAAACGAGGACTAGTCGGAAGGTTCCGTAACTGGTGCCCCCGACACGAATCGAACGTGCGACCCGCGGTTTAGGAAACCGCTGCTCTCTCCAACTGAGCTACGGGGGCACGGAAGGTACGATACTGAATGGAGGGGGCAAAGTCCAGTTGCGGTGCGCGGAGGGGGTCTGAGCCCGGAGCCGGCCTCTCTCATGCCGAACCTACGTCTGTATAGGATGGCTTCCGCAATGCCCAGTAGATCTCGCCCAGCCATCCTCTTGTGCATGCACCCAGGATGAGATTCAAGCGAAGCCACGCCCGCGAATTTTCTATAAACGAGCCGGTCGCTCGGATCATGTAAGCACCTGTAAGCAGGTCAATCCCCATTTGACGTTCCATTGCAAAACGCTTGAGTCGTTGCGCTGAAATGACCGAGACGTGCCCAAACGACTCCGCTTCCTTCCGGAGTTGACGCTCCCTCAGGGGCCTCAAGAAATCTGGAATCGTGGGGCCTCCGCCGATCACCAGACCTCCGGGTTTGACGAACCTGAGCAATTTGTCCATGGCGAGTTCCGGCAAATGAAGGTGCTCAAGGATGTGCAGGAGTATCAGTACATCGTATTGCCGGGGCAGCGGAGGAGTACTTTGTTCGATATTCACTTCGATACAGTCGCCATAACCAATTGCCTCTAACTTCGGCATCTCTATCCCCTTGCTGACCGCATCCCAGCGCTTCACCCACACCGGGAGACGCGCAGGTGCGACGGCAGAGGCTTGGTTCACGAAAGCGAGGAGGTGGCCCCCTCCGACTCCGACCTCGCAGACGTCCAGAGGCCGCTCCTGGATTCGAAACTCACGGCGAAGCAGATGTTCCATGAACCAGTACCTAAGAAATCGGATCGGGTAAAGCGTTTCTCGCGCTCCGTCGGTATCTCCGCGGCCCGCCTGCATACGATCACGACGCCGATCGAACGCAAAAAAAAAAAAAAAGGGATGCCACTCATGATAAGAGGTCGTGTTTTTGCAATCAGGCATGAGGTACAGTCCGGGTGTGGTGCGTGAAGGGCCTCAGCCCCGGAGCCGGTCGTCGAGGAATCAGCTGGTCGAGATTGTTGGAAGCTGAGGCGCTCGCTTAGCGGCCTGCATCCCGATGGCAGCTCCGTTCGGCGATCATGCGCTGTCCGGCGCTGGCATCGTTCGGGATCCTGGCAAGGCACGCTTCGAGCGTGTCCCCTTCGGTGCCCGAGGCGGCCCGCGATCCGACCCCCAGCGCCGCTTTCCGTTCCACCTCATCCCGCGCGCAGCTCCGCTCGGCCATATCGCGCTGTCCGGGCGTGGCGTCCTTGGGGATCCGAGCAAGACAGGCCTGATTCAGGTCGCTCGAAGCCGAGGGGGCCGTGGTTCCCGAACCGGCCATTGGTCTCTCATCTGACGGAACCGTCGCGCACGCGCTGAGGATCATCGAAGATCCCGCGAGAACAAGGATCATGACTGTGCGACGGGCATTCATGGGGCTCTCCTTTGAGCAGGATAGTAGCACAAGCCCGAAATCGTCCGCAAAGTCGCCTACGGGGTCGGGTGGTTCGGTGGGGTGGCGGGTTTCGCCAGCAGGGCCTGTTTGGATGGGACCTGGGCGAGCAGATCGGACCGGACCTGATAGATGCCGGGGAGCCCTTGTCCCATGGCGTAGGCCAATCCACCGACTTTCGTGCCTAGAGTCAGACGTCCCCTCTTCTTTCCGTCTTTCGCGGTGGCGGCAAACTCGACCGTCGTGGAGTGGTATTCCTCCTCGTGTGTCTTGACCTAGAGCATGGCGATCTCGTCCCGCTCGAGCCCTAAGAGACGCTTGTCTTGCAGCGCGAACAGATCGCGGGTCAGGTCCTTGATGGACAGGGGGCTGATCCGGTAGATGGGGCCGTCGGCGGAGATCACGGCATAGGCTTCGCCGCTGGACGGATCCGGCTCATACAGCTTGACGGTCTGCTCGGTGTCTCCGGCGTGCACCGTGATCTTGGCCGCCGCCTCCTTCAGTTTCTTGCCGACCGTCTCGCGCTGGGGACCGGGATCAATGAACGACAGGGCCTTGAGATCCTCGAGCTTCAGCAACAAGGTCCGGACTGCTGGCTGGTCGGCCGGCGCTTCGATCGGCGCGCGGATCTTCCATTTGTTCTCCAGTTTGTACAGCGCGATCTCGCTCTTGGGATAAGTGAGGCGAAGCCGGTCAGCCTTGCTCTGCTCGAACGACAGCACCTCCTTTTTACGAAAGGTCAGCACCGTCTTGTTCAGAAAGTCCTTCGCGGCCAGGTCGGTGAGCAGCACTGTCGGTTCTGACGCCCGCATGGCGTAGAGGGTGGAGGAGATCGGACCGCTATCGCCCAGCGACAGGGTCTCTTCGCGGCCGCCCCCTTTCAGCGTCAGGACCACCGATGGACTGGCCAGCCCGTATGACCCGAGGTCGATGGGTTTCTCGTCCACCACGCGCGTCACCTTGCCCAGCGTCAGGGCGCGAAGCAGGCCGTCCACCTCGCGAGGATCGGCGTCGACCTGAATCGGTGAGGTGATCTTCCATTTATGATCCTCGGCTGAGGCCAGGACGATGGTCTCTCCGGCTGACCGCACGGTCAACTCGGTGATGTCGCGCTGGCCGAAGGGAAGGAGCTGTTTCTCGGCCGCTTCGGCTTCGATTTTCTTCTGCTCGGTCGGGAGCTCCACGAAATACACGTAGGCCCCCAATCCGACCAGGAGGATTGCCATCAGTGCGGTCAGCCAGTGGCCCTTCATGCCCTTACAGCCGGCGCCGCCGTCGCCAAATGGCCATGCCCCAGAAAAATGTGACGGCAGGAAGGAGGAGCACCTGGACGTACAGGAGGGTGCGTTCCTGAGCGGGGTTCGGAATGAACGGTCGGAACGCCGGTTCTTTCGGCGTGATCGAGATGAGCTCCCGCTCTTCGGCGAGCCATCCGAGCGCGTGCAGCAGGAAGTCAGTATTGCCCGGGAAGTTGACGTACGCGTTGCTGGCGAACGCGGAATTGCCGACGACGACGATGGCCGGCCGTCGCTTGCCCTCCTCCGGCGCTTTCTTGGGGGTGAGCGCGGCGGCCAGCGGCAACGGGCCTTGCACGTCCTCTTGCGCGTTGAAGCTCACCACGCGACCCTTCAGGTTGGTCTCGGCCCAGCTTCGGGACGACGTCCGGGCCAACGGGATGTAGTCCCAGTCCTTCGCCGTGTCTTCGTGAAACACCAGGTGGCGGGAGAATGGGAACAGCACGGCGAACGTGAAGTCCTGGGTGATCTCATGCTCGGTGAAGGTTCGGACCATGAGCGCGGTCAGATCGCCCTGGGCCAGCCGGTCTTGCAGGTCCACAAGGACGCCTTTGCCGGGCTCCAGTCCCCACTGCTTGAGCACATCATCGAGGTCCGCCTGGGACTCCGGGTCCAGCAACAGCAGCAAGCGGCCGCCCTCAGTGACATACCGGCTGATGCGCTCTTTTTCTTCACGCGTGACCGGTCGTCGCGGACCCGCCACTGCGAGCACGGACGCATCGGCCGGCACCGCACTTTCCTGCAGCAAGGAGAGCGTTCCGACCTCGTACCCCTGCTTGGTGAGCGCCTCTTTGGCGGTGGACAGGCCGCCGCGCTCCTGGTCGGCAATCCCCCGCTCGCCGTGCCCTTCCAGAAAGAGAATCCGTTTCTTCGAGTCCTTGGAAACCCGCACCAGGGCGCCGGTCAGCTCGGCCTCCGAGGCGGTCATCACCCGGATGGTCTGTGTCCCGCTCTCGAGGACCGCGGTGTCCGCTCGGGTAATGCCGTACTGCCGCGCCACCCCCGGCCTGCGCTCGGGATCCACGAACTCCACTGTGATCTTGGTGTTTTCCGCTCGGTAACTGTCCAGGAGATCGCGGTAGGTCGCGAACGCCGGGCTGCGCTCCTGGGAAAACACCGTGATTTTGACGTTACGTGCCAGCCCTCTGAGAACGCGATGCGTCTGGGGTGCCAGCGTGAAGTGCTGCGTTTCGGAGAGATCCCAGCGCTTGGAATGCCTCGCCGAGAGAAAATTGACGATCACCAGGATGCCCACGCACAGCAGGACCGTGAGGGCGCTGTGGAATCCCAGCCGCGTGGAGCGGCGGGCCGAGAAGGTCTTGATCTGTTGAAAATGGGCGACGCCGAAGATGATCAGGCAGGCCAAGGCAAGACCCTCGCACAGCGTGACCAGCCAGAGCTTGTCCGGCGCCACACTGTACGCGATGAACCCACCCACCGCCAGCCCCGCGCCTACCACACCGACGATCGATGCAACCCGATTCATCGCGTAACCACTTTCGTTTTTAGCCCTCATCCCTGAGCGGGTGGTTGGGCCGGGCTCAACTGCGCGCGTCCACCGAGCACCGCCCACTTTCATAGAAATTCGAATCAATCCTGCGTGCGCGGTGCGCGAGCACAGAGGCTTAACCCAGCGCCCCGCCGCCTCACGCCGCCGGCGGCGCCTTCTTCCGCTTCTTCCCCGTCATCGCCACGATCTTCTGCGCCGCCTCCCAGAGGTCCGTCGCCACGTCCACCTT
>JACPXA010000156.1 GCA_016196785.1 Elusimicrobiota bacterium | reverse complement strand
GTCCGGAAAACACTCCTCCCTTTGGAAAAGGGAGGCGGGGAGGGATTTCAATTCCTCGACGGCAAATCCCCCTCCATCCCCCTTTATCAAAGGGGGAAGTTGCGTGATTGAGGAGCACTCCTCCCTTCGACAGCTCATCCGGAGGGGAACCGTCCCTGTGCCTGGCGTCTTTAACGCCATCTCCGCAATGCTGCTGGAACGCCTCGGATTCAAGGCGGTGTACGCCTCCGGCGCAGCGCTGGCCAACAGCCTTGGTTATCCAGACCTTGAACTGCTGACCTTACGTGAGCTCGTCCAGCAAGTCTCGTATATCGTGCGTGCCGTGAGAATCCCGGTGTTGGTGGATGCGGACACGGGCTACGGCGGCCCGCTGCAGGTGGCTCGAACCATCAAGGAGCTGGAACGAGTGGGGGCCAGTGGGGTACAGCTCGAAGATCAAGCCTCGCCAAAACGCTGCGGGCATCTGGCTGGAAAACAACTGATTCCCGCAACGGCGATGTCCGCCAAGATCCGCGCAGCCTGTGCAGCACGCCGTCATCGGGGGTTCTTCATCGTGGCCAGAACAGACGCGCGAGGGGTCACCAGCCTCGAGGACGCCATCACCCGCGCTCGGCTGTACCGACAAGCAGGGGCAGATGCGATCTTCCCCGAAGCCTTGGAATCAGTTAACGAGTTTAAAACGTTCGCAAAACGGGTTCCCGGCCCGCTCGTCTCCAACATGACCGAGTTCGGCAAGACCCCCTACCTCTCGGTCCAGCAGTTTGCGTGGCTGGGCTATCGTATTGTACTCTTTCCCATGACCGGATTCCGAGTCATGCTCAAAGCGGTGGGACGATGCAGCAATTGAAGCGGCGAGGCACTCAGCGAGGACTGCTTCCCCGGATGAAAACCAGGACCGAGCTTTATGACCTTCTTCACTATGATCAGTATGCCGCCTAAGACTCGCGGATTGGAAGGAATCATCGCGGGGGCCTCGGCAATCGGCGAGGTAGACCCGCGGAACGAGCGGCTCATCTATCGTGGTTACGATGTGCGGGACCTGGCCCAACAGGCGAGCTATGAAGAAGTGGCGTACCTCCTGATCTTTGGCCGTCTCCCGACCCAGGCGGAGCTTGCCGCCTTTACCGCCTCACTGGTCACGGCCCGGCCGCTGGACCTCGCGGTGCTGGACTTGCTGCGACGAATGGCACCAACGGTTCATCCGATGGATCGGCTTCGAACCGCGGTCTCATGGCTGGGTGCACATGACCCGGAGGTCAGCGACAACTCCCATGAGGCGAACGCCAGTAAAGCCACTCGCTTGATCGCCCAGATCCCTAGCTTGGTTGCCGCGGGCTATCGGCTGTCGCAAGGACAACCGCCCATTCCCCCGCGGTCGGAGTTGTCCCACGCCGAGAACTTCCTCTTTATGATGACCGGCCGGCCGCCGGATACCTTGGCGAGTCGAGTGTTCAACACCTCACTGATCCTCTATGCGGAGCATGGGTTCAACGCTTCGACCTTTGCCGCGCGGGTCACGGTGTCCACCTTATCCGACCTCCACGCCGCTGTGACCTCCGCCATCGGCGCGCTGAAGGGTGCGTTGCACGGGGGAGCTAACGAGGGGGCGATTCAGATGTTACTGGAAATCGGCGAACCCTCACGGGTTGATGGATGGCTCCGAGATGCCCTTGCGCAGAAAAAGAGAATCATGGGTTTTGGACACCGGATCTATAAGCGGGGGGACACCCGGGTCCCGATCATGAAACCGCTGGTCAGGGAGTTGGCCGAACAGCTCGGCGGATCTGCGTTGAAGCTCCGGGAGACCGCCGAGCGGGTTGAAACGATCATGCGGCAAACAAAGAACATCCTGTCCAACGTGGATTTCCCGACAGGATTAGCCTATTACCTATTAGGGTTGCCCTTACCGGTGTACACCCCGATCTTCGCCGCGGCCCGGATGGCTGGGTGGGGCGCGCACATCATTGAGCAGATGGATGACAATCGCCTCATCCGCCCTGAAAGCCAGTACACCGGTCCCCACAACCTTCCCTACATTCCCCTGACCAAACGGTAGACGACCCCCGACACAGGCACTCGAGGGCAGGCCCCCGAAATCAGTGGGGAGGGGTTACCAAAACTCGGAAAGTTTTACTTGTGTAAGTGTAAGGGCACAGGGGGGTGCCTGCTGGAACGGAGACGTTCTCAATTCACGCACCGTGTGTTGAGGGCGTTTTATTTTTATAGGGCGTGAGTGGAGAGCTATAAGGAGGATTCATGGGTACTACACGAACATCAGGTTGGGCATTATTTTGGTTCCTGCTCGGGTTCACGATCCTAACAACGGGGGCGGTCGGGGCTGGTGTCCTTGGCGTGTTGGCCGGTGCGGCGATGATGGTCATGTCGGCTGTGATGTTTAAGTCAGTGCGGAGTAGGGAGGAACAATGAGAATTGCGGGATTAGTACTCATCGTTGGCGGCTGGCTCCTTGCGGTAGGGGGGCTCTTCATCACCCCGAGCAACATTGGGCGTGGACTTATTGCGTGCCTTGGCATTGCGATTTCGCTCATGGGTAACCTTGGCGTGTTAAATAAGTATTACTTAGCGCGCGCCATTTGGAAGAAGTAACATTCACAATAATAACCTTCTTTGGAGGAGATTATGAAATCCCGACAGACACGATGTAGAGCGTTCCTGAGCCTTTTGGGGGTTATGGGGATGCTGGGCTTGGCCATTCTGGCTATTCCCTTGAAGGCCGAAGAGGCCAAACCTGCCACAGCGGTCGCCGCCGCCCCTGCGCCGGTGCCGTTGACCGATAAAGACCTCTCAGGTCTTGCCGGTCCGAAAAGTGAAGACATCGCGGCTAAAGGAGACCCGGGTGCTGAGCTGACGGGGACCATCAGTGATGTCGCCGTGGGGGACGCCAAAAAAGGGCTCACCCTGGCCGATGTGGTCAATCAGGTAGGGCAGAATAAGGTGGCTATTAACTTCGTGTGGACCTTGATCACCGGGTTCCTGGTCATGTTCATGCAGGCCGGGTTTGCCCTGGTCGAGACCGGACTCTGCCGCGCGAAGAACGCCAACCATACCATGATGATGAACTTCATGGTGTATGGGTTTGGCCTGTTCGCCTACTGGGTCTGCGGGTTTGCCCTGCAAATGGGGGGGAGTGCGCCCGTTGCGAATCTGGGAGGTGCCTATCCTCTGAATGGAGAGTTCACCAAGACGTTGTTTGGGAAACCGTGGGGCCTGTTTGGCACTCGAGGGTTCTTCTTGAGTGGGGCGACGTATGACGTTGGGGTGATGGTCTTGTTCCTCTTCCAAATGGTCTTCATGGATACGGCCGCAACGATCGTCACCGGGGGATGTGCCGAGCGGTGGAAGTATTCGGCCTTTGCGGTATCCACCATCCCCTTAGCCGCAGTTGTCTATCCGTTGTTTGGCAACTGGGCGTGGGGTGGTGGTTGGCTGTCCCAGTTGGGTGTGAACTTTGGGCTGGGACATGGGTATTGTGACTTTGCGGGCTCTGGGGTGGTTCATGCCGTTGGTGGCATCACCGCCCTAGCCGTCGCTATGCAGCTCGGTCCTCGCATCGGGAAGTACAACCGTGATGGGACCCCCAACGTCATCCCGGGGCATGATCTGGCCTTTGTCCTGCTCGGCTGTTTCATTCTGGCCTTCGGGTGGTTCGGGTTCAACCCCGGCAGCACCCTGGGGGCTTCCGGAAACGGCGCCTTGCGGATCGGCAGCATCGCCGTCAACACCATGTTGGCCGGCTGCACGGGGTCGTTCGGAGCCCTCTTCTACATGTGGATTCGGTATGGGAAGCCCGACGCGTCCATGGCTGGCAACGGGTTATTGGCCGGCTTAGTCGCGATCACAGCCCCGAGTGGGTTTGTCAACAGCATGGGGGCCGTCATCATCGGTTGGGTGGCAGGCATCGTGGTCTGCCTGGCGGTTGAGTTCTTTGATCGGGTTCCGAAGATTGACGACCCGGTGGGCGCCATCTCAGTGCACGGGGTGAACGGGCTCTGGGGGGTGTTGTCGGTGGGGCTCTTTGCCGATGGCCGCAGCAACTATGGGGGGAGCTGGAACGGTGTCCCTGGATCGGTGAAAGGGGTGTTCTACGGCGATCCAGGCCAATTGGTGGCTCAGCTCATTGGCATCGCCACGTTGGTGGGGGCCATCTTCTCCCTCTCGTTTATCTTCAACTGGATTGTGGATGTGGTGGTGGGACAACGGGCCGGCGCGAAAGCTGAATTAGCCGGGTTGGATCTTCCCGAAATGGGGGCCCTGTGCTATCCGGACTTCGTCTTGAAGGCTGGTGAGTACGGCGCCGCTGGTGCCAGTACCGTTTCCGAACCGGCGTTCGCAAAGCGTTAAAGGGAGGCTTTATGAGAGGATCGTTGACATTTGCTATTATTTCCCTCGTCGTCTTTGTCCTGCTTGGGGTGTATAAAAAAGGGAAGAGCGTGTGGGATAAATAGTTTGACCTTGGAACGAACGGAGCTGCTGAGGGAGAAAACCTATGAAATTAATTAGTGCGATCATCCGGCCTGACAAGTTAGACGCCGTGACCGATGCCTTGGATAAACAACACATTATGGGGATGACGGTCAGTGATGTTCGCGGGTTTGGTCGGCAAAAGGGACAAGTGGAACATTACCGAGGTGGGGAATATACCATCCGGTTTATCCCGAAGGTGAAGATTGACATGGTCGTCCAAGATGAGGATGTGAACAAAGTGATGACCACGATTAGTGGGGTGGCTCGGACCGGGAATGTGGGAGACGGCAAAGTTTTTGTGCTCGACGTTCCGAATGCCCTGCGGATTCGGACGGGAGAAAAAGGAACCAGCGCATTGTAAGCTCGGAGCCGAACCACGCAGCGGACGCCTTGGTGGTCCAAGGCTACTCGCAATTGAAGGCAGGCGCCTTTGAGGAGGCGGTAGAGACCTTCACAGCCTCTCTTGCCGTGGCGCCGGAGCGTGCGGAGGCGTTTCGAGGCCGAGCGCTCGCGCAATTTCAGTTGAAGGCGTGGCCCTCGGCTGCGTCAGACTTCCGTCGGGCGAAGGCCCTCAATCCCCAAGAACTCGATAACTGGGTTGGACTGGGGATGAGCCTGGCGATGGATCACCAGATCTATGAGGCCATCGAGGTCCTGGAGACCCTCCTCGTCCAACATCCCTCCTATGTACGTGGCCATATCCAACTCGGATTGCTGTATTTCAAAGTAGGGATCATTACGAAAGGGCGTGAGCAGATGCAGCAGGCCTTAGCCAATCGTCCGACGCTGGCTGATCGTCGCTTCATTGAGTCCGTACTCAAGGAGCAAGGTCGGTTGGATCGAAAGAGATACTACCGCCCGGATTTCGAAGCCCTTCGAAAGCTAAAGGAGAAGCGACGCTAAGCCGCGACCTTGCCGAGACGCTGATCCCCTCCATCGAAGACCACCCAAGCGATGAATCTTCGATGAAACTGGTGTCGTGTATCATTCGCCCCGAGAAGCTGGATGCCGTCAAAGAAGCCCTGAGCCAACTGAATTTGGTGGGTGGCATCACCGTCACAGATGTTCGAGGGTTTGGCCGTCAAAAGGGATCAACGGAACATTACAAGGGGATTCCCTACACGATCCGGTTTATTGACAAAGTCAAATTGGACATTGCCGTGGCCCGCGAAGATCTGGAACGGGTGCTGACGCTGCTCCAATCATGGACCCGGACGGGCCAGGTGGGCGACGGAAAGATTTTCGTCATGAACGTCTCGAATGCCCTTCGCATCCGCACCGGCGAAAAAGGGGTGGATGCCCTATGAGTCCCGACAGGAAACAAGCGCTCGTGAAAGGGCTCTCCATCTGGCTAGCCTGTTTTGCGCTTGTGGCAGGGTTCCTGTATTACCACTCCGCAGTTCCCCCCGGTCCTGTCATCATTGCCGGCGTTCTCACCTTTCTGTTCACCCTCCGCCGATGCCTCAAGTCATCCTCTTAACCTTTCCACCCGTATAAGATAATATATGTCCCGTGCAGGTAGGAGCGGGATTTTTGTTATGACGAGACAGTGCGGCTGGATCATCGTAGCCAGTCTCACAGCGGTGGCATCCTGTAGAGCCGAAACGCTCACTGTGCGGGTGGGGTACATGCCCAATGTGACGCATGCCCAGGTCTTGGTGGGCTTAGCCAACGGGGCATTTCAGAAGGCACTCGGGCCGGGGGTACGGATTGAGACTCGGGTATTTAATGCTGGGCCTTCGATTATAGAGGCGTTCTTTGCCCAGGCGATCGACCTAGGATATGTGGGACCTGGACCAACCATCAACGGCTATGTCCGGTCGGGCGGGAAGTTCCGGGTTATTGCGGGAGCCGCTCGTGGGGGGGCAGGGCTCGTGGTCCGTCGCGATGCCGGGATCGAACGTATCGAACAGCTTGCCGGCAAGCGGATCGCGACCCCACAATTGGGGAATACTCAGGATATCGCGGCCAGGGCCTGGCTGAAGGGGAAAGGATTCCGGTTGAAAGAACAAGGCGGTGATGTGCAGCTCTTCCCCATCGCCAACCCCGATCAACTGACGTTGTTCCTGAAGAAGCAGCTTGATGCCGCCTGGACGGTGGAGCCGTGGGTGAGCCGACTCATTCGCGAGGGCAACGGTCGCTTGTTCTTTGATGAACGTGAGATCTGGAAGCCAATCACGGGCGGCCGATACGTCACGACGCACGTGCTTGTGGATAAAGAATTCTTCGAGAAGCATCAGCCTGTCATCGCCGCTTGGCTGGACGCCCATTTAGAAGTCACGTGGTGGATTAATCAACATCAGAACGAAGCAGAACAGATGGTGAACCAAGAGCTCAAACGCCTTACCGCCAAGGCTCTTCCCAAAGAGGTCATCCATGAGGCATTCAGCCGTGTTGAGTTTACGTACGACCCTGTCCCCGAGTCTCTCTTCCAGTACGCTCGCTGGGCCTACGAGCAGGGGTTCTTGGGGCGGACCCTCCCAGATCTCACCGCATTGCATGATCACCAATTACTCCCTGAGAGACTTCATCACTCACAAACACTGAAACCTGTGACGAACAAACACCCCACACGAGGCCGATGACAGCCATCGAACTCCAGATTGACCGAGTGTCCAAGGCCTTTCGCACAGGCCGAGGGCAGATCGGAGCGTTGCAAGACATCTCCCTGGAGGTGGCGGAGGGGGAATTGGTCTGCCTGGTCGGCCCATCGGGGTGCGGGAAATCCACGTTGCTGAGTGTTGTCGCGGGACTCGAACCACCGGATGCGGGTCAGGTCATTCTGGATGGTCAGCCGGTCCAAGGCCCTGGGCCCGAACGGATCCTCATTTTCCAGGACGGGGGGCTGTTTCCCTGGCTGACGGTGCTCGAAAACGTCACCTTCGGGCTGCGGGAACGAGGCCTGCCGCTCGAGGAGCGGCGGCAGCGGGCGATGGAGGTGTTACGGTTGGTGCACCTCGAACGGTTCAAGGATGCCTACATCCATGAGCTGTCCGGGGGGATGCGTCAACGGGTGGCCATTGCCCGCGGGCTCGTGCTCTCCCCCCGCATTCTGCTCATGGATGAACCCTTTGCGGCCTTGGACACCCAGACCCGCGATCTCCTGGTTGAAGAACTCCGTGGATTGCACGAAGAACTGAAGAACACCATCCTCTTTGTGACCCACCATGTCCGGGAAGCGGTCTACCTTGCGGATCGTGTGGTGCTGTTCACCTTTCAGCCGGGTCGCATCAAGCATATCTATCCGTTAGAGGTACCGCGACCGCGTGATCCGGATGACCCTAGTCTCGAGGCATTGGTCCGCGAAATCGTCGAAGCCCTCCATGTCGAAGTGGAACGGGCCCTCAATGAGGAGTACCGCCGTGCGTAAGGCTTGGCTGAGGCGTGGGATGTTCTACCTGGCGCTCCTCGGCCTCTGGGAGTTGGTCTTTCGCTGCAAGGTATGGCCGCCGTACCTCTTCCCATCTCCCCAACAAGTAGCCGACGCCATCATCGCCGGTTTCCAGGACCGGACGCTCCCCATCGGCATTGCCATCAGCCTCCGTCGGATCGGGATTGGATACGGGTGTTCTATCGTGCTCGGGATGGTACTGGGATTGATGACCGCCCGCAACCGCGTCTTTGAGGAAACAGTGGGCTCTCTCATTCTGGCCTTACAGGCACTCCCCAGCGTGTGTTGGCTGCCCGCGGCGCTCTTGTGGTTTGGGCTCAATGACCAGGCGATTCTCTTTGTCGTGCTCATGGGAGCCACGCTGGCGATGGCCATCGCGGCCCACGACGGCGTCAAAGGCATCCCGCCGATCTACATCAAAGCCGCACAAACGATGGGGACGCGCGGCCTCCACCTCTATACGCGAGTTCTGTTACCCGCTTCGCTGCCTGCCGTGATCACGGGGATGAAACAAGGGTGGTCCTTTGCCTGGAGGAGCCTCATGGCGGGGGAACTCCTCTTTGTCAGCCTGGGGTTGGGGCATCTGCTCCAGATGGGTCGTGAACTCAATGACATCGCCCAGGTCTTCGCGGTGATTGTGGTGATTGTGGTGATCGGCCTCGTGGTGGATCAGGGGGTGTTTGCCCCCGTCGAGCGACGGGTCAGAATGCGGTGGGGTTTGACCCTCCCTGATTGGAAGTGATACAGTAAGATGAATTCTATGGCTACCCCAACGAGGCTTGGCCTTCACATGCGATGGGCCTCAACGGTCGGCGAAGGGAAATCGTGGGAGATCGTGCTCAGGAGGTGTGCTAGCGAGCTGCGTGAACAGCTTGGGACGGAGCCCGCCGATGTCATTTTCCTTTTTGTGTCGTCCACCTTTGCCCAGGACTATCCGAGCATCCCGACGCTCCTCCGAGAGTTGCTCCAGACAAAGGTGCTCTTAGGCTGCTCCGCCGCCGGGGTGATTGGCGGGGGCCATGAACTCGAGTACCGTCACGCCATCAGCGTGACCGCGGCTCAGCTCCCAGGCGTGAACCTCCTGCCGTTTCACATCCGGGATGAAAACCTCCCGAATCTTGATGCCCCTCCGAAAGCGTGGACCGAGCTAGTGGGATGGGTGCCCCCCGATCCGAAAATGCACGTCGTACCCCACTTTGTCTTGTTAGCGGATCCCTTTTCGATCCGTGCCGACAATCTCCTGCTCGGATTGGATTTTGCGTTTCCTCGGTCGGTCAAAGTGGGTGGGCTGGCAAGCGGGGCGAGTCAAGCGGGTGAGAATGCGCTTTTTCTAGACACGCAGTGTCTACGGGATGGGGCCGTGGGAGTAGCGCTGTCCGGGAACGTGACCGTAGAGACCATTGTCGCGCAAGGGTGTCGGCCGATCGGGGAGCCCTTCCAGGTCACCGCCTGTGACCGCAATCTTTTACTTGAGATCAACCATAAACCGCCGCTGCGAGTCCTCCAGGAAGTGGTGGACAAGCTCTCACCGAGGGATCGCGCGTTAGCGCGTCAAGCGCTGTTTTTAGGCATTGTGATGGATCCGATGAAAGGGACCATCACCCAGGGGGATTTCCTGATTCGCAATGTCATGGGAGGAGATCCAGAGCGGGGAGTCTTGGTCATCGGTGCGCTCCTGCGGCCTGGACAGACCGTGCAGTTTCATGTGCGGGATGCGGAGAGTTCAGCCGCCGACTTGGAACGGTCGTTGAACCACTATGTCAAGCAGGTCGCCAAGACTCCTCCCGCTGGTGCATTGCTCTTTTCTTGCTTGGGCCGAGGGGAGTCGCTGTACGGCCGGCCGGATCATGACACTGAACTCGCCCACGCTCAACTCGGGCAAGTCCCTCTGGGTGGCTTCTTCTGCAACGGTGAGATCGGTCCAGTCAGCGGGACAACCTACCTGCACGGGTACACCAGCAGTTTCGGCCTCTTCCGTCCCCTTTGAGAGAGGTCCGTTATCTCATTCGGTTAGCCAACCACTCTGGCTTCACGGGTAAGGACTGTCCGTCGTTAACCCAACGAGTCCTCGCGGTGGTCGGTCCTGGGGGGGGAAAGCTCGTTAATCTGCGGGTGAGTCAGTACGCGATTGAATTTGACCTCTTTGTGGAAGAAGGGCAGGACGTGCAGCCCGTCCTGAAGCGGTTGGCCAAGCAGATGGGACCGCTCTTGACTGCCAAGCGATTGGAGCCTCCTCCGCCGATGGATCACCAGACGGTGATCAATGAGGCCCGCGCGCTCTTTAATGAGCAACGGTTCTGGGAAGGCCACGAAATGCTAGAGGTCATTTGGAAACCAGCCAAGGGCCGCGAGCGAGAACTCGTGCAGGGGCTCATTCTCACCGCTGCCGCGTTGGTGCACTTTCAGAAAGACCAGATCCCGGTTTGCCTCTCCATGCTGCAAAATGCCTTGGACAGGATTGGCGATTGGAGTGAGAGTTATTATGGGTGGGACGTTCGTACCTTAACCCTGCAGGTGCGTGACATCCTCGCCACCAGCCACATCACCCCCTTCACCGTTTAGCCTGACTTGCTGGGGGTGGGGATATTTGGTACCCTGGTATAACGGAAAAATGGCGATTCATCGTTGGGGAGAACTATGAAAGCATTGTTGGTCAGTCCTCGAGGGTTTTGTGCGGGGGTGGTACGGGCGATTGACATCGTCGAAATCGCCTTGAAGACCTTCCCCCAGCCCATCTACGTTCGTAAGGAAATCGTCCACAATCGTTCCGTCGTGGAGCAATTTAAGACCCGTGGGGTCCACTTTGTGGACAATCTCCAAGAAGTGCCGGACGGGAGTGTGGTGATTTTCAGCGCCCATGGGGTGGCGCCGGAGGTCTGGCAAGAGGCCAAGGCACGTCGCCTCGCCGTGATTGATGCCACCTGTCCGTTGGTCACTAAGGTGCATCTCGAGGTGCACCGCTTTGTTCGGGAAGGGTACTCCATCATTTTAATCGGCCATGAGGAGCACGACGAGGTCATTGGGACGATGGGGGAAGCCCCGGAGCACATCCGGGTGGTGGGGAGCGTGGAGGAGGTGGATCGGCTTCAGGTCCCTGATCCGACAAAAGTCGTGTGCCTCACCCAAACGACGCTGAGCGTTGACGAGACGAGTGAAATCCGAGAGGCCATCCGAAGGAAATTTCCCCAGATGGCCGATCCCCCGAAAGAGGATATCTGCTACGCGACGCAAAACCGGCAGGACGCGGTGAAGCGACTCGTAACACAGGGCATCCAGGTGCTCCTGGTTGTTGGGTCGAAAAATAGCTCGAACTCGCTCCGACTCTGCGAGGTCGCTGCCGATCACGGTGTCCGGGCCTACCTCATTGATGGAGCTCAGGAGATTGACCCCGCCTGGTTGAACGGGGTGGAGACCGTTGGAGTCACCGCGGGGGCATCCGCTCCTGAGCACCTCGTCCAAGAGGTGGTGCAGTACCTTCGCGATCGCGGCGCACAGATTGAAGAAGTTGATGTGATCAAAGAAGAAGTCAGCTTTGCCCTCCCTCGGGAATTGATGCAGGTGGCGGTGGCAGGGGAAAAACGTCATTAGTCCTCCCGATGAAGGGTAAGTCGCCGCTCACGATCGCCCCACCGACTGGCAAGGTCGGGGTGCTCCTTCCGGGCACTCTGCGACTTGGCAAGCGCAGCGAGCACCGGTTTTCGAAGATCCGGGATTTTGTCCCCCTGGCTGACCTGAAGGACCTGGTGTTTGGCGGATGGGACATCTTTCCAGATACCCTCGCTCAGGCGGCCCGCAAGGCGGGGGTCCTTGACCGGAACTTGGTGGAGTCCCTTCGCCCGACTCTTGAGAGCCTCCGGCCGTGGCCCGGGGTGTGGGACGGGCGGTATGTGCGCCGCCTTAAGGCCACCCACCGAAAACAGGCCAAGACCAAACGGGCCTCCGCCGAAGCCCTCCTCGCGGACATCCAGCGTTTTAGAGAAGAACAGCGCGTGGATCGTTTGGTGATGATCTGGTGTGGGTCCACCGAGGTCTTTCAAACGATCCACCCCGTCCACCGCAGCTTGAAGGCCTTTGAACTTGGGTTGGAACACAACGACCCCGCGATCTCTTCCAGCCAGATCTACGCCTACGCCTCGCTCTGTGCTCGCGTGCCGTTTGCCAACGGCGCGCCTAACCTCACCGTAGACATTCCCGCCCTCCAGGAGTTGGCGGCCCGCCGCCGGGTCCCCATCGCCGGCAAGGATTTTAAGACCGGCCAGACCTTCCTCAAGACCGTGATCGCGCCGGCGTTAAAGGCACGGGTCCTTGGCCTTTCCGGCTGGTACTCCACGAACATCTTAGGCAACCGGGATGGCGAGGTCCTCGATGATCCCAAGGCCTTCCGCACCAAGGAGGTCTCTAAGCTTTCGGTGCTGGATTCCATTTTGCAGCCAGCGCTGTATCCCACGCTCTATCGCGACTTCTGCCACATGGTCCGGATCAACTACTACCCGCCCCGGGGCGACAATAAGGAAGGGTGGGACAACATTGACATCTTTGGGTGGCTGGGCTACCCAATGCAGATCAAGGTGAACTTCCTGTGCCGGGATTCGATCCTTGCCGCCCCGATCGTCTTAGACCTCGCCCTCTTCCTGGATCTGGCCCAGCGGGCTGGGATGTCAGGGATTCAAGAGTGGTTGTCCTTCTACTTCAAGAGCCCGATGGCCGCCGCCGGGATTGAACCGGAACACGATCTCTTTGTGCAACTGATCAAGCTCCAAAATACCCTGCGGTTCCTCATGGGAGAAGAGCAGATCACCCACCTTGGCATCGAATACTACGATTACTATGGGTTACCAGTTCCCCGACCTTCCGCCAGACGCCGCCTCACCAATCGGCAGCGGGTCTGGCTCGAACATACCTCCTAGGAGCCTGTCTGAGTATGGCTTTCATGGCGAACCGG
>JACPXA010000155.1 GCA_016196785.1 Elusimicrobiota bacterium | reverse complement strand
AGGGAGAGGGTTTTGGACTGGAGGGAGAAGGGGTTGGGGAAGTTATAGACATTGAAGGCCGTTCCGACATACCCGATGGTGGTCGGTGGCACCCCTTGAAACACCGCAAAGAGTCCGTTATGCGTGGCGGGGGAGTCGGGACGAGGTCGGAATTCCTTGCCGGTAAAGAGGGACATCCCCGCGGTGCGCAGGGTCCCCTGTTCCTCGGCGGAGGTTGCCGCGTAGGTGACCGAGGGAAGTTCGATGGAAGCAGTGCCCATGAATGGATCAACGGTGACGACCCCCGGCACGAGCCGCCAGGTCTTGGTCGCGGCGTGATACTGTCCGATGGTCAGGGGGTTGGGATCGGCCACGTTCCCTTGGTCGTAGTTGAGGGTCAGGGTGAGGGGACGATTGAGCTGCGCATTGGTTAAATCAATCTGCACTGCATCGCTCGCGACGCGTTCTCGGGGCAGGGATCTGAGTGCAGGCGTCTGTTGGCGGCTGATCTTGGTGATCCGAAGCTGTGGCCGGGTTTCGAGGGCTCCCCCCAATGGCTGCCGCAACGCCCGTTCTGCCGCGGTGGCGGCAACCTCGGTCAACCCTCCCGCTTGGATTTCTATCCCGGAGAAATCGTTGCCATCCGGATTGACCTCGATCGTTCCCCCCATGACGACCTCCTGGACCAACGAGAGCTGGGTCCGCACCAGTTCTTCGCTGTTGACCATCCCAGAAACGGCATACGGACTGGCCCCACCATCGTCCAGGGTCACCCTGAGGGAGATGTCCTGTCCCACCTGGAATTGAGCCAGCAGGGCATTCCAACTATTCTCCCCCGCAACAATCGTTGAGAGCGTGCCGGTTGGAGTTTCGATGAGGGGCGCCGTCTTGAGTGGTCTCAACGTCGTAACGGAAATCATCAACCGGCTATTCTGGGGTTGGGCACGGATCGTCACGGGGGGGGCGGCGGCCCGCAGGAACAGATCCACCCCAGAGATCTGATCCTTGCTCCCCATCTTGGTGAGGGGGGCGACCGCCCTTCCCGGCGCGAGCGCTGCGATCTTATAGGTATGATTCTCTTGGACGCCTTCCAGGGTGTAGCGCCCGTAGGCATCGGTCACGGCGGTGTACAGCGGGAGAAACCCCGTTGGATCCTGGCCGTTCTGGGTATCGTCATAGGCGACCACCCTCACGCCAGACACCGCCAGGGGAAACGGTAGGGCTTGGAGCAGCACCTTGCCAGTAAACGATCCGGTGGCTGGCACGAGCCGGGTTTCCACGACGACGCTTCTTCCCTCTACCCCCCCGCCCACGCCCGGAATACTCTGCTTGGCGCCCCCCAACGCATAACCGGGTTTTGTGACGGTCAGGGTATAGACTCCGCGCGGCAGCCCTTCAAAGGTGTAGCGACCAGCGGCATCGCTCCGCGCCGTCCGTTCCACCATCCGACTCTTCTTGAGAGCCACCCAGGCTTCACCGAGTGGCCGACCACTGACGGCGTCGGTCACGCGCCCTTCAATCCGCCCACCAGCGGGGGCGTCACGATCCAGAGAAATATCCCAGGTGGTCAACCCGGACACCTGCAAGCGCGTGGTGACGGGCGGCAGACTGGGAGAGAGGAGCGTCCCGGTATACGTCCCGGTCGGCAATCCCAGGACCCGATACGCCAAGGGAAAACGGGCCATCAGCGTTTGAATCCTCACGGGGTCTCCTGAGGCGGCGGCGGTCTGCCAAGCTCCTAAGACGCTCGACTGATTGGGAGGGACCGCCTGGGCTAATGCCTTCAGTTCACCGGACGGACCCAAGACGGCGATGATCGGGGCACGGCTCAACAAGGTGAAGATCTCTTGGCCATAGAGCTTGAGATCGCCGGCGCTAAACGGTGACCGGCCGGTGACCTGTCCTTGCACCCCACTCACTATGAGCGGCACGGCGGGGATCGAAACGGTCACCGCGGGGGGACTCCCGGTTTTCTGGCTCTCGGCACCGATGAAGACGTTTTTGGCCGCTCCGAGGAGAACGGAGAAGGGATACCGCGAGCTGATTCCATCTTCCGCCTGGCCGTATTCTTCCAGATAGCGGACATAGAAATCATATTGGCCTGGCGCCAGGTAGCCCACCGTCCATGTGGTCGTATCCACCTGGAAAAACTCAGCGGCGGCGTCGAAACCTAAGAGCAGTCCACGCCACTTGGATGCGGAGAACGCCTGCCCCGCTGGGACCGCTACAACGGTGAACCCTCCGCGCGCCCCGGGCCAGAGTCGCAGGGCCGCCGCTGGAACGGTGGGCCGGCACGGTACCCCGGGTGCCAACGAGATCTCGATCTGGGCGGTCTGGCCCGCCGTCACAGCGACCTCCCGCAGGGTGGCGTTCGACCACGGGAATTCCCCAGAACCCATCGTCCTGAGGGTATACCGCCCCGGCAGCAACCCACGGAGCTCAAAATGGCCTGTTTCACCCACCTCGGCCACCGCCCAGGACGCCACCGTGTCCCCCTGGGCCTCCACCTGACAAAGCCGATCGTTCACCGTGCCTCCGTTGATCGGTCTGAATAATGATCCGTCTGGCAACTTGATGAACCCGACGACTCGACCTGCCGGAGCCAGCGCCAGGTCAACGTTCGTGACGACCGATGCCCGGGTTAAATCCACGCGCCTGGCGACGCCGGGTTGCCGCACCATCCCGTACTCAGCCGATTGCACCTCAAGGACATAGAGACCCCCCGGCTGTACATTCAGCGAGTAGGGAAAGGTCTGTCCCGTCACGGTGCCCTGGGCGGGGATGACCGCGGTCCCAACAGCTGCCTGGTCCCCAGAGACGTTAGCGACTTGGCGGGCCAGGATCATGATGGGACGGTCTTGGGAGAGGGTAACGACGGTGGGAAATTGCAGGGTGCCTGTCACCTGGCCCACCTGGCCGGTGCCGGTCGGTGCGCTGACTGACCCCGAGTCCGCAAGATTGATGGTCAAGGAGGAAGGAAGGGCCGTGCCGGCCGCGTTATAGAGTGAATTCGCCCAGGTGGTGTCGTTGATCTTGGCCACGCTGAGTCGCTGGTCATCCCCCGCCGCGACGCCGCCGACGGCCCGCTCAAGCCACTGGTTGGATCCCCAATTCCAGACATACGGCTGGGCCAGCCATGAGGCGATCACCTGGATGACATAGTTACCGGGGGCGAGGCCCGAGAGGGTAAAGGTCCCATCGGCCGCAGTACGCTGGCGGCCTTCACCACGGGCAGCCACAGAACCGGCATAGCGATCGGTTCCCTGCCAGACCCTCGGATCCCCCACGGCAACCACCTCGACGCCAGGCAGAGGCTGTCCGCCCCATCGGACGACTCCCGCGACGGTTCCCCGGGCGGGTGCTAACGCCGCGTTGTGCGCGCTTGAGCCGTCAAAGTGACGGACCAAACGGTCCCCATTGATCGCATAGCCATTGCCTCCCCCATTATCCAACACCCCGTCATACCCATTGGCGAGCGCCAGGAGGGCATAGGTGGATGGAGGCAGATCAAAGACCTCGTAGCGGCCATTGGCGTCCGTCACACTGACCCTCGGTGGCTTCCGTGAGTCGTTGAGGTCAATGATCAGCACCTTGGCCTCAACCACCGGCCGTCCTCCCAGGCTTTCTTTCACCACCCCTTCAACAGCCGGCATTCCTCCCACATTCAGCGAGCCTTGAGTCGGAGCGGCCACCGCGCCCGAGTTGGAAAAATCCAACGTCCCCACCGCAAGGGTTCTCCCAACCAAGATCTCCTCCGGGACCACCACCGAGAGCGCTCGGCCACTCAGTACCTCAAAGGCGGTCAGACGATAGGCACCGGCAGGGGCGGGAGGAACATTGGAAAGGGTGAGAAGACCTTCTTGGCTGGTCAACCGTTGCACACCGGAAGCGACTGGCGTTCGGGTCTTCCGAAGTTCAACCGATGCGATGATTAGTCCCGAGGCAGTCGAAAGCTTGACGCTCGTCTGGAGCTGGCCAACTTGCCGCATTCCCGGGATCAGGATGATCTGCTTGGTGAGGGTGCCTTCTCCCTGGAGTGAGACGTTTTCCGGATCACTAAGCTGGGTCTGAGCGGTCGGGGTATAGCCAGGTGCCGTGGCGAAAATCGTATAGGGGGTGTTATTATTGACCGAGAAACTGACCTGCCCATTCGTCGTGGTTTGCCCCAGTTCAGTGAGCAATGCGCTGGGAACCTGCGTAGCTGGGTCAAACGCCACCGCGGCGACGTCCACCCCGGCTAAGGGGTCGCCCCGGTCATTGGCCACGGTGACGACGAGCGTGGCCGCTACAACGGGGCTGACATGAGATCTCCCAGCCAAAAGAAAGGCAGCCATCCCCAGCCACAGCCACTGGTGACATAAAAGGCCACTCTTCCTCTCTCTACTCTGCTTCATTTCGGTAACCCAGCCATCACCGCCCTCTCCTTTCACGGATGAGAGCGATGACCTGAGGCTTTGCGTCCTGCCCTTACGGACAGTTTGCCTTTATCGCATAGACCGACGGCTTAGCGATCAGTATTAGGAAGTCACACTGACGCCCCGACGGTCATATAACCATCTAAGCCTAACCCTAGTCGTCAGTTCTGTCAATGGGTATTTTTAGAAATTGTTAATATTGACGGATGGATTGTTAAGAGAAGATCTAGCGGAACTGGAAGCGGAGTCCCAGAGTCCCGGCGAAATGGCGAGCGGTGTACTCCCCATAGAGTCCTAATCGGAGCGCCAATAGGGAGATTTCGGTCCCTGCCAAGAGGCGAAGTTGCGTGGTTCCAGCCTCGGCAGAAGCAGATCCTGACAGCGTGCCGACGCTTTGGGTGGCGGTTTGGCCATCGGAGAGATCCTTCAAGGTGACATCGCCGGTGGTGGTGATTCCGGAACGCACCGTCCCAAAGTTGCGGTTGACAGCCGCTCCGATGTACGGATGTAGGATCGGCAGTTTCTTGCTCAGAATCAGGCGGCCTCCCAATGATTTGACGTTCCAATCCGCCTTGTCCACGGTCTTCGTGTTCGGGGTGATGTCGAACTGACGGCCACTCATGGTGACATTGGGAGAGGTCTTGTTGTAGGTGTCAGTTAACTCGAGGCTGCCTTGGGCACCGTCAAGGGTGGCGCTTAACGCCAAGCCAAAGGGTCGGGTGAGGCCGTCGGCGATGAGTGCTTTACGGATCTCGATCCCCCACACGGTGTTCTTCACCTTGCTCCGGGAGTCGCCTTTCTTCAGGGTCTCGGAGAACCCGCCCGCCTTGCCGCCCACATCCCATCCCCCGGGCAACCCAATCTTCACATGCCCCACCGCCGCCGGAATCGGCAAACGATTCAACCGATCCAGATCCTGGGTGCGAACGACTTGCGTTGGTAACCCCAGCAGCGCACCGTTATCAAGTTTGCTGGAGCTGACGACCCCAGCGAATCCAAGCTCAAACCCACCCAGTTTGATGACGTCGGCAGGAAAGGCAACCCCAGACGCTGCGTGAAAGGCCAGGGATTCAGTGAGGTTGTCGCTTTGCCACTGACTTAAGAGCTTCCAATCGGAGGAAAGACGATTTGTTGACGTGGTGAAATCGTCACTCGTCGGCGCCGCCCACGATGTCTCAAGCCCTCCGAGACATAGCCCTACGACAACGCCTAATCTAACCCATGGGTGTTTAAACATCGTTCCCTCCTACCCTGCCTGGTGGCGGTCCCAGATGATTCGGAGTCCCTCCAACGTCAAGTGCGGGAGGACCTTCTCCACCAAGCGGCTCTCCCCCGCAACCAGCGGGGCTAGCCCCCCGGTGGCGATGACCTTGGGGTTCCCCTTCAGTTCCCGACGGAGCTCCCGGAGCAGTCCTTCCACTAACCCGAGGAATCCAAAAAACAGGCCTGCTTGGAGACTTTCAGCGGTGGTTTTGCCGATCGCGCGGCTCGGTTTGACGATCTCCACCTTGGGAAGTTTTGCGGTGCGCTCAGCCAGCGCCTCTACGGCCATCTGGAGGCCCGGGGCGATCGCCCCACCGGTGTATTCCCCCTGCTTCGTGATACAGTCGAAGGTCGTCGCGGTCCCAAAATCTACGACAATGCAGGGTCCCCCGACCAGCGCATAGGCCGCCACGGCGTTCACCAACCGATCCGCCCCCACCTCCTGAGGATTCCGGTAGAGGTTTTTGATCCCTACGGCGAGCGACGCATTGACCACCAAGGGTTTGTGTTTAAAGTAGCGTTGGCAGACCTCTTGAAACACCGGGTCTAACGGCGGCACCACGCTAGCCAGAATCGTCCCGCGGACTTCCGTCGCATCGAGCGTCGCATAATGGAAACAGTCTAAGAGTTTGGTCCCGTATTCGTCAGCCGTCCGGTTGCGATCCGTGGCGAGGCGCCAGGTGGCGAGAAGTTTTTTGTCTCGAAAGACCCCAGCGGTTACCTGGGTATTCCCGACATCAATCGCTAACAGCATACGACTTGAGCTGCTGGATGACCGCTTGGACTTGAGCGGCGGAGGTTTGGAGCGCGGTGCGCTCTTCGGTGGCGCATTCGACCTCAACGATCCGTTCGATCCCCCCGGCGCCCAACACCACCGGCACCCCCAGAAATATCCCTCGGAGGCCGTACTCCCCCTCCAGATAGGCGGCGCAGGGCAATACCCGTTTTCGATCCAACAGGAGGGACTCCACCATCTCGAGAATAGCGGCGCTGGGGGCATAGTAGGCGCTGCCGGACTTTAAGAATTTTACGACCTCGGCGCCGCCATCGCGGGTCCGTTGGATGATGGCCTCTAGCTTGGCTGGCGAAAGGAGCTGCGTCAGCGGGATCCCTCCCACGGTGCAGTGCCGAAGGAGCGGGACCATGCTATCGCCGTGGCTCCCCAACACCAAGGCTTGGACATCCGCCGCGGAAACCCCGAGCGCCTCGCTGACAAAGCTTCGCATCCGAGCGGTGTCGAGTATCCCGGCCATTCCCACGACCCGCTGCTTGGGGAACCCGCTCACCCGATAGGCCACCCAACACATCGCATCAAGCGGGTTGGAGACCACGAGGAGGATGGATTGGGGGGAGTAGCGGGTCACCTGCTGCACGACGTCTTTCACGATGCCGGCGTTGGTGGCGGCGAGATCTTCCCGGCTCAGGCGCGCGAAGTCGTGCAACTCGCTGAGGTGGCCACGAAGCATGTCGCGGGCAGACGACAGTCGTTCGAGCGCCGCGGTGGCCTGCCCTTCCAGCTCCGGAGCCTGCTGGCGAAGGGCCTCGATCTCGGCGACCGCCTGGGCGCGGAACGCGGCCAACTCCTCGCGGGCCTTGTGGTCGGCTCCGAGGGCGGCGGCGCGTTCGGCCTCCCACTTCTCCCGGACCTCGGCGATGGTCTTCCGCTCCGCGGCAATGGCTGCCCCCACGTCCTTGAGCCGGGTGACCTGCCGGGCGAGTGCCTGCTCCTTCTCGGCGTAGTCGGTCGCAAGCCGGTCCACCTCCGTGGCCCGT
>JACPXA010000154.1 GCA_016196785.1 Elusimicrobiota bacterium | reverse complement strand
CTGCGAGCACCTGGTCTAACAGGAGAATGACCTCCGCGTCAGCGACAGGTGAGGCGTTTCCAAGCGACTCCGCACCGATCTGCCAGAACTCGCGAAAGCGGCCGGCTTGGGGCCGTTCGGCGCGGAACATGGGCCCCAGGTAGTACAGTTTCACCCACGGGCTGTCATGGTGGAGGTGATGCTGGATGAACGCCCGGACAACCCCCGCGGTACCCTCCGGCCGGAGAGCGAGGCGCCGACCGCCTCGGTCTTCCCACGTGTACATCTCTTTCTCCACAATGTCGGTGGTTGCGCCCAGGGAGCGGGCAAAGAGGTCTACGGACTCAAAGGTAGGGATGCGGATCTCCACGTAGCCTTCGCGGGCGAACACGACTCGCGCGATGTGCTCAAGTCGCTGGTACCGCAGCGCAACGGCCGGAAGGAGATCCCGCACCCCTCGGACCGCCTGGAAGGGTTGCATGGAGTGGGATCCATTATAGAACTTTTCCGTCGGTTTGACAAAACAGAGGGGAAGCGCTAGAATGAGCTTCTGCATGTCTGAGGCCTGGAGCGATGCCCGCTACTTCCTAAAAAAGATCTTCCTGTTCGCGACCCTCCCGGACGAAGCGGTCCAACGTATCGCCGATTGCTTGAAACCTCTATCCTTCCCCAAAGGGGCTGTGATCTGCCGCGAAGGGGATCCTGGGAATTCCCTCTTCTTGATCCAGTCAGGCCGTGTCCGCGTGGTGGACCAGCATGAACAAGAGGAACAGACGCTGGCCTACCTTGGTCGTGGGGATGCCTTGGGCGAAATGGGGCTCTTGACCGGGGATCCCTGTCGAGCGACCGTCAAGACTGACACCCCCTGTGAGGTCCTGGTGCTCACCAAGGAGACGTTTGAAACGCTCCTGAAGGGGTACCCGGCTATCGCCGTCCATCTCTCCCACGTGTTGTCCCAGCGACTCGCGATGACCCCTCAGGGACGCCTGCGGGATACGACCTCGTCCGAACTCATCGCCCTCGTCAACGCACTCACCTTGGATGAGCAGATCCTCGTGACAACGGCGCTGGCGATCGCGCTGGTGGAACAGACCCGCCGGCGGATTCTTCTGCTTGATCTTGGGACCCCGGACGGCGCCGCCGCGAGAGCTCTGGGACTTCGACCCATCCTCTCCTCCGAGGCGATGTTCCGGGAAGAAGACCTGCACGATGCCAGGGTCCTCCAGCGGATTTTGAACATCCATCCCTCCGGCCTGGAGGTGATCTCGCTGCCGTACCGCGTCCTGGCAGGGCATCTCTTCCCGGCGCTTCATCCGTTCCTGAATCTTCTGAAACAACTCTATGACTTTACCCTCTTGCTGTTGCCGGATGTCCTGCAGCACCCGGTCACCACCACCATCATGGAAGAGGCCGACACCCTGCTCTTTGTGGCGGGGGAGTCCACGCGGGGACAAGCCGCGACGTTATGGGAACAGTCTTCTCAGCTCGTGGCGATGACCAAGAAGCGCCTCCACACCGTCTGGCTGCGAGAGAACCTTGACCCTCCACCGTTCCCCGCAGACGTCATGATCCCCTGGAGCGAGGGGCTCGTTGAACGTTTCCGACTCAGCGGTTCGCCCTACCTCCACTACGCTGACCAGCGGCATACGACGCTGATGTTTGACCGGTTGGCACGGCGCCTGGGCAAGCTACGTGTGGGGCTCGCGCTAGGGTCCGGGGCGGCGTATGGCTACACCATTATCGGGGTGCTTCGGGTGTTTGAACGGGAAGGGATCCCGGTGGATACCATCGCGGGGACCTCCATGGGGGCGTTGATCGGCAGTTTCCACGCCGCGGGAAAGAACGCGGACGAGTTAGAAGCCATCGCCCGCTCGATCACCAAACGATGGCTGTATGAACGGATGTTCTGGGATCTGACCCTCCCGCGTGCTGGGATCTTGGCGGGACAGACCGTGGCGGCTTTTCTCCGAGACGTACTCGGCGACATTGAGTTTCCCGAGCTTCAGACACCCTTCGCGGCGGTGGCCACGGACATCCTCACGGGCAACGAGGTGGTTGTGAATACGGGGAAGGTGTATCAGGCGGTGCGGGCGTCGATCTCGCTTCCCATCGTCTTCACGCCCTATGAGCACCAGGGGAAGTACCTGGTGGATGGCGGGTTGGTCAACCCTGTCCCTACCTCGGTCGTCCGGGGGATGGGGGCGGACCTCCTGATTTCCGTGAACCTGACCAGCAAACCGGAGCTTCGGCGCGCCCTCCCGGGTTTCCGTCGGGTCCTCCTCGCCGGCCCCTATGGTCCCAACATGATCGAGGTCTTCTTCAAAATGCTGTACACCATGCAGTACGAAATCGCACAAGCCCGGACCGAGTTGGCGCATGTGACGATCACCCCAGAGACCCGGAACTTCCTCTGGACCGAGTTCCACCGAGCGGCGGAACTCATCCGCATCGGGGAGGAGGCCGCGGAACCCATCATCCCCAAGATCAAAGCGCTCCTGCCCTTCTTCGCCGACTATTGCCGAGTTCCCCTCCGCCAACCCGACTTCGTCACTCCCTATTAGGGAAGAGGGAGGCCTTCCTCTTACCCCAGTGAACCGCCGACAACAAGCTTAGGGATCCGGAGGGTAGGCACCCCGTCGGACACGGGAGCCCCCTGACCATCTTTCCCACACGTTCCGATTCCCCACCCAAGATCGCTGCCGACCAGATCAATCGAGCGTAACACCCTTGGGCCATTCCCGAGGAGGGTCGCCCCCCGCACCAACGGCCCGCGCGATCCGTTCTGGATGACAAATCCTTCCTCCACCTCAAAGACAAAATCGCCGGTGGCGGTGTCCACCTGCCCGCCCCCCATGCGCGTCACCAAGAGCCCTGAGGGGATGGAGCGGAGGATTTCTTGGGGGTTGTGGGTGCCTTGGGCCACGTAGGTGTTCGCCATACGCGGGATGGGCCGATGGTGGAAGGACTCTCGCCGTCCATGGCCGTTGGAAGGGACGCCGTCCTTGCGGGCGGTGAACCGGTCATAGAGATACCCGGTCAAGACCCCATGGTCAATAAGGACCGCCCGCTGGGCGGGGACTCCCTCATCATCAAAGGCGTAGGATCCCCGGTGGCCGGGCAGGGTCGGGTCGTCGTAGACCGTCACGATCTCATTGGCCACGACCTGTCCTCGCTTGCCTTTATAGACAGGCGAGATCCCTTTCTGGACACCATCCGCCTCCAAGGAATGGCCGATCGCTTCATGAATCAACGTCCCTCCCGCCTCGGCCGCAATGATGACCGGCATCTCTCCCACGGGCGCGGGCGGGGCGGAGAGCTTGGCGACGGCGCGGGTCGCCACCAGTCTGGCGAGGGCGGCGACATCGTGTCGGGCGATCAGTTCAAACCCGCCCAGCCCCCCCACAACCTCATACGCGGTCTGGAGTAGCCCCTCTTTCTCCGCGATCACGCTGAGGCTGAAGGTCAAATAGAGCCGCTCTTCATTCGACACCTCGCCCTCCGAGGTAAAGATCTGGATCCGCTTGCGGGCCTCCCCGTAGCGAATGACCACCTGCCGGATGTGGGGGAATTGGTGTACCGCGGCAAAGGCAGCCTCCAAGAGGGCAACCTTGCGATCCATGGGCACCTGCTCAGGCGGCTGCTCCACTGGACACCGTGCCTCCCGAATGGTCGTCGGCTGATCAGGAAGGGTACGGACCGGCTTGAGCCCCTTCGTCAACGCGCGGCTGCACCGTTCCAACGCCTCGCTTTGCAATCCATCAATATGGGCAAACCGCGTTTCCTCACCGACGAGATAGCGCAGGCCTACCCCTTGTTCGACTCCTGTCGTGACCTTTTCGAGATGTCCCTCCTCCCACCCGAGCGAAAGGTTTGACACCTCCTCGCAATACAGGTCGGCATAGTCCCCAAACGTCAAGTGGTGCATCGGATGATCTACGTGCAGTTGTTGTCTCATTCTTTACTCCTTAGGGGGAGCCGGGGGCGTGGCTGCGTTCGCTACGCTTCTGGCCCTCCTCGAAACGCTGGTGTGCTCGGGTGCATGCGCGCCCTGCGCTCACCGCGTTTCTACGGAGGCCGCTTAGGCTCACTCCGCCAACGCCCCCGGCTCCCCTTAAAAGATTCCTTGCTTGGTCACCGGTGTTGCTGTTCTAAGTGTTCCTGGTAGTACCGAGAAAAACGATGCGTCCCCTGCCCATCGGCCACAAAAAACATGGCGTCCGTTTTGGCCGGCGCCAGCGCCGAGTGAATGGAGGCCAGGCCGGGGTTGCAGATGGGCCCGGGGGGCAGCCCGGGGTAACGATAGGTATTATACGGTGATTCAACCTCCAAGTCATCATAGGTCAGTGGCGCGTGGTAGTCCAGGGTACCCTCCCGGATCCCCAGCGCATATTGAACGGTCGGATCGGACTCCAAGGACCACCCCCGTTTCAGCCGGTTATAAAACACCCCCGCAATCAGCGGACGCTCCGCAGGCGTTCGCGCCTCTCGTTCAATAATCGAGGCTAATGTCAGGATCTGGGCTGCTGACAATGACCCCTCGGAACCCCTCCCCGCACGCCCACCTGCGCTATCCATGAGCGGCTTCGCCCGTCGCTCGAATCCAGAAAGAAAGACGTTCGTCACCTGGGCTGGAGCGCTGTGGGGAGTCAAAAAATACGTTTCAGGGAACAGTTTCCCTTCGAGCTGTTCTGCACGGACAATTGCCAAAAAAGCGGTGGCATCGGTAACACCCAAGGCCTGGAGACGGTGAGCGATTTGTGCGGCCGTCCATCCCTCGGGAATTGTTACTTTCACCCGATAGGTCCGTCCCCGCGCAATCGCCCAGAGAAAATGCCAACTGGTTCTTCGCGGTGAAAAGCGATAGGTCCCCGCGTGTAACCGGCGCGACTGACCCGTCACTTTTACGAGCCCCCTGAAGAACCATGGGGAGACGATGAGGCCCTTCTGCGCTAAGAGCGCACTCACCTGCTTGGCATGGGCGCCGGCGGGGATTTCAAGGAGGACCGGTGTAGCCGGTAAGTACCAGGAGGCGGTCAGGAGGGCAGTGCCGATAATTCCTCCGGCTGCAATGAGCACGAGGAGAAACCACTTCCCTCTCACTAGAGTCCCAGCGGGAACTCCCGCAACGTTTCATACATAGGCCCCCCGGGAGACAGTTGACTCTGGATGAGCTCGCAGTGATCTACGGTCATCCCTCCAAAGGAGGTTGGGGATAACAACCGCAAGGCAGGCAGCAGCCGGGCCAGGCCTT
>JACPXA010000140.1 GCA_016196785.1 Elusimicrobiota bacterium | reverse complement strand
TCCGCGGGTGGTGCACGAACTTGGCAAAGCGTAGCATCGACGGCCCCTCCTGTCGTTGAGGGGTAGGATGCCACAACTAGGGCAACTGCGCAACAGGTCTAATCTGCTTGACAATCGGCTGAGGCACTCGTAGCATACCTCTATCCATGTGACCCGTGGTGCGTTCGAAGGGGTTCACCTCCACGTAAAACAAGTAAAACCTTCGCGGAGTCTTTCTGCGTCCGCGGAGGTTTTTTTGTTGCGAAGAGAAGGAGGGTCGCTCATGCCCGACAACGAGCTCATTCCGGTCGAGCGCATCCAGAGCCGCATCCTGGTGCTGCGCGGCCAACGGGTGCTGCTCGATGCCGATCTCGCGCGCCTCTACGGGGTGCCGACGAAGCGACTCAATGAGCAGGTCAAACGCAACGGCCGGAAATTTCCTGAAGACTTCGTGCTTCGGCTCACCCGCGATGAAGCGAAGGCGGTGCTGCGTTCAAGGTCGCAATATGCGACCTTGAAGCGTGGACAGAACATCAAATACCTCCCCTATGCCTTCACTGAGCATGGCGCCATCCAGGCGGCCAACGTGCTCAATAGCGACACCGCCATCGAGATGAGCGTACACGTCGTCCGCGCCTTTGTCCGCCTGCGGCAGTGGCTCGGAAGCCAGAGGGTCCTCGCAGTCAAGCTCTCCGAATTGGAGCGTCGCGTCGGCAGCCACGATAAGCAGATCGCCGCCCTCATCGAAGCCATCCGTCTGCTGACCGTCACCCCGGCCAAGCGCCACGGGCGGGAAGATCGGGTTCCACCCAGCCTAACGGACGATGGATGGAGCATCGTCATGCCCGCGAAGGTTTTTTTAGGATACCGCGGACTGGAAGGCGAGGGGTAGCGGCGTGGGATGTTTCAGGAAGGCGGTACGAAAGTCGATGATCGTCAACCCGACGACCGCCTGGGTGCGCGGATCGCGGCGCAGGAGAATGCCCTCGTCGATCTCGTCGGATATCGCCGCTTTCGGCTCACCGCGCGAGAGGTACAGGATATCGGCGTGCTCGTCGTAGTAGACCGTTAATCCTTTCGCCATAGCGTGGCTCCTTGTTTCAAACGCGCCGTGAGGTAGGCCGTCTTGATTTCACGCTCGCTGTGGTCGGCAACGACACAAACATACTTGTTTCTCACGACCCCATGGCCCAGCCGCAGCATCGCGAAGTGCTTGTAGTACAGGACGGTCTCGTGGCGTTTGCGACTGCGCCGAACTTCATCGGCATCTCGCAGCGTCTCCTCGACATGACTCAGCAAGTGACTGATCTTGGGATGTCGCGCCACGATGTGCGTCCACACATCAGACGAGAGCTCCCACAGCACCCCCTCTGGTCACGGACGTAGCGTGGAAACGCCATCAGCGCAATGATACCCTACGGGGAGATGCCCCGTCAACCGCAAAGGCCGCTTGTTTGGCTTGACAACCTCCGGCGATCAGAGTAGCGTAACGCCATAACTTGACCCCGTGGTGCGTTCGAAGGGGCTCACCTCCACGTCAAACAAGTAAAACCTTCGCGAAGCGTCCTTGCGCCCGCGAAGGTTTTTTGTTGCAAAGAGACACTTGAATACCTGACTCATGCCTGACAACCAACTCATCCCGGTTGAACGCCTCCAAAGCCGCATCGTGGTGTTACGCAGTCAACGGGTGCTGCTCGATGCCGATCTCGCGCGCCTCTACGGGGTGCCCACGAAGCGACTCAATGAGCAGGTCAAACGCAATGGCCGGAAATTTCCTGAAGACTTCGTATTCCGGCTCACCCGCGATGAAGCGGAGGCCGTGCGGCGTTCAAGGTCGCATATTGCGACCTTGAAACGGGGGCAAAATGTCAAAGAAGCCATCCGTCTGCTGACCGCCACCCCGGCCAGGAGCCACGGGCGGAAGATCGGGTTCCGTCCGGGCTAACGGACGAGGATGGAGCATCAAACCAGCGGAGACCTGAACTGAAGATGAAACCCTATGAGGTAAAACTCGAAATCTCCGGCCCCACAGCCATGTGGACACGGCCGGATACCGGTTCTTCACCAGTTTCTTACGTCGCTCCGACATTCAGCGCGGTGAAAGGAATCTTTGAATCTATCCTGCGATGGAAGTCGGTGAACATCCGACCGACCAAGGTCGAGATTTGCCAGCCCGTACAGTTTCATCGCTACACCACGAACTACGGAGGGCCGCTCCGGGCGAGCGACGCCATTGCCAAAGGCGCATCTTTCCAGTTTTACGCCGTGGTGCTGGTCAATGTCTGTTACCGTCTCTACGCCGAGACTGATTTTGCTGGGCATCGCGAAACTGAAACGCCACGCGCCCTGAAGTTGTCGCGTCGCTATCATGACAGGTTCAATCTGGCCTTAGAGCAGGGTCGGTGGTTTTATACACCTTGCTTGGGATGGAAGGAGTTTGCGCCGGACTACATAGGCCCCTTCCGGCCTGAAACGCGTGTCTGTGAGACTGAAGAACACGAGCTACCAACAATGCTGCGGATGGTGTTCGATCAGCCGCAAGACGGAAAAATTAACCCAAGCTACTACAATCCTCGCAATCATCCCAATCTTCGCATTGAAAGAGGAGTGCTCCACTATGCTGAATGAGCTGGCACTCGCTGTAAGAGGTCTGAAAAAGGCGAATATCCAGTTCGGCGTGCGACACCCGCGAATCCAACCCGCTGCGAACAATAGGCGCGTTTTTGTGGTCCAACTCAATTCCAACGGCAAGCCTTCAGCGTGGTTGGTGATCTCTAAAGAAGACTCTTCAAGGCTTTACCGGTTTCTTCAAAGCGCGGCTGACCAAGCCAGCCCGGCGTTCCCATGCTTCAATCTTCCGATCCCTTTGCGACGCCTACGCCAGACTCAAAACCAAGATATTTCCGATGTAGTTGGAAAGCTGGTGGTACTGCAGAAGAAAAGGACTGTGCCAACGGCTGACCTTGCGAGAGCAGGGGCGTCTCTCTTAAAATTCTCAGAGGCTCGGGCATTCTCGGACAGAGATACCGAACGATTCAGACGATCCGCAGAGGAATTGCCCCGTGAATTGGTGGGGCTTCTGGCAGCAGCAGGTAGCGATTTGGTTAATTTCAAACGACTGGTTGATATTCTCTCGGCGACCTCGCTTACGCTGACGGGCTTTGCCAAAGACGTTTCCCGGCTCTTGGCAACCACACAGGGCGAGTCCTCCCGCGAAGACGTTCTGTTCTTTCAAGAGGTTGTTTTCGGCTCGCTCGACTGGCGGAATCGTCAATCGCCCATTGGTTCAACAGCCTATTTGGCTGAAAAGACTGAGAACGACAAAGGGCGTCTCGCAGTTTTTTACTTAGACCTAGCAGAAGCGACTCCTGCGGAGCCGGGAGTCGCTCATCCGAAAACATGGGATCGTCTTAGCGCAACTCTCGAAGTCAGTGATACGCATAAAAACAATGCTGAAGAGGTCCAAGGAGACGATCGTGATGCGCTCCGGCAAGGAGTGGATGCTTTTACCGGAGAATATTGTGCGCTAGAAACAGGATTCTCTCCGCCAAAGCTCGCACGACTTGGGCCATTCAAACCTTTCTCGCTAAATACCACGGAATGGAAATGCCTACTGCGCTATGGTCTTCACAAAAACGCAAGCTTTCCAGTGGCAAAGCAGTTGGCGCGGGATTTCTACAATAGACCTGTTGCGCAATTGGCCCCACAGCTCTCGAACCCAAGATCTTGGGGTGCGAGATGAAGAGCCGACCCCATATCTTGGGCTAAGATGGGCCGTAGCCAATTGCGCAACAGGTC
>JACPXA010000143.1 GCA_016196785.1 Elusimicrobiota bacterium | reverse complement strand
GTTAACTCCTCCAGCGCTTGAGGGAGCCGGCCTTGGCGATAGTGGACCCACCCCAGGCTGTCCAGAAAGGCCCCATTCTTGGGTTCACTCGCAACCGCTTTCTGCAGAAGCCGCTCCGCTTCCTCAAGCCGGATCCCTCGCTCCGCATAGGAGTATCCCAGGTAATTGAGCGCGGCGCTGTTCGTGGGGTCTTGAGCAACCACCCGCTCCATCTCCCGCGTCGCCATCTCTGATTGGCCCAGGTGATCGTACACCGCCCCGAGCTGGAACCGAGCCTGGTGGAACTCTGATTGGGCGGAGAGCGCGGCCTCGAAGGCGCGCGCCGCGCGGCGATACTGATGGAGATCCAAGTATCCTACTCCTAAGAAAAACGCCAGATCGGCCCGTTGGGGCGCCTGCCGGGCTGCCCGATTCAGGAATTTTACCGCCTGACGAACGTGACCCCCTTGCGTGAGGTAGTAGGCTAGCAGGGGAACGAACTGGACGTCCCCTGACAGGGCATACGCCCGCTTGAGGTAGTGGGCGGCTTTCCCCCACGCCTGCTGCGCCTCCGAGACCCGGGAGAGCCAAAACTGAATGGCGGGGTCCTTGGGGAGCAAGGCGGCGGCTTTGAGAAAGGTCTGTTCCGCTTGATCAAACTCGCCAGTGCGTTCATACAGCGCCCCCAGCCGGAGAAACAGCGCTGGGTTTTTTGGGCTGAGGGTGATGCAGCGTTGATAGGCCTGAACGGCCTGGGCGGTGCTGGACTGCATCTCATACAGCTCGGCCAACGCCAACTGTGAGGTCAAAAGGGCGGGGGCGATCGCCAACGCCCGCTGAAAGGCCTCTTCCGCGTTCCGGGATTGGCCGGCCCGCTCGTAGGCCAGGCCCAAGCGGTAATGGACCTCTGCAGCCCCGGGTTCAATCACCAAGTACCGCTGAAAATACGCGATCGCTTTCTGGGGGTCCGTCTCCGTATACGACACCCCCAAATGGAGCAATGTTTCTCCATTGGATGGATCCAGTTCGAGCGCTTTCTCGTAGGCGGCGATGGCGGAGGCCGACTCCCCCTTCAACAGCCGTACCCCACCCAAGAAGAGAAAGGAGGCGGGATCCTCCGGGGCCAGGCCCTGGGCTTCCTCAGCGGATTTGAGCGCTTCGTCAATCCGTCCCATGCGAAGGTACAACTTGGCCAGATCCCGATGGACCTCAAGTGCTCCGGGATCAAGCCGAACGATCTGCTCGTACTCCTTGAGTGCGGTGGCAAGATCCCCCGCCCGCTCAGCAAGCCGGGCATGGAGAAACCGATAGTACGCCTCCGGCGAGGGAGCCCCCCAGCTCGTGCCAGGGTTTCCCCACGAGACCATTGCCCAGGAGACGACTGCCGCCACGCGCAGAACCGTTTTCATGGCCGTTCCATGAGGAGCGCGTCTCGACCGGAGCCATAGAACCCTTTGCGGCGTCCCACGGGTCGGAAGCTGCTGGTGGTATACAATCGAATCGCAGCGTGATTCTCGTGGGCTACTTCCAACGTCATCCGCCGGCACCCGACCCGCTCAGCTTCTGCGATTAACGCCACCAACAACGACCGACCCACCCCCGTGAGGCGTACCTCTGGGTGAACTGCCAACTCATAGAGCTGAGCTTCCTCCCCGACACAACGAATTCCTCCAAACCCAAGGACGGCCCCCGCCTGCTCTGCCACAAGCCAGCGAGCCTGCGGTTCGGCCAGCTCCCGCTCAAAGGCGGCACGGCTCCAGGGGTGAACAGCGCTCAGCGCCTCGATGGCCATTACCACATCCAGATCTTTTTGCCGCAAGGGACGTAGTTGCACGAATTACCTTTTCTGAGCTGATTCCTTCATACGTTCCTCCGCCAAGGAAGGCCGGAGATAGACCGGGAGCAGTTGGTCAAATCGTTGGCCTTTCCCTGAGGCCAAAGCCTTTGCCCCAAGCCGGGCGACCGTTGCGACCCGAGGGCCCCTTGCAGTCTCTGATAAGATGGTGACTTGGGATCTACTCTTTTCTTTAGCCTTCCACTGCTGGATGGTCGCACGATGGAGCGCTGCGCCGGCCCCCACAAAAATCCACCGGCGGTCGCGAGACGCGGCGTGAGGGTGGCGTAACCGAAGATGGGTGAGCTGATCCAACCAACGGGAAACATTCATCGCTTGCAACGGCGTCAGCCGCTTGACTGGCGGGTACGTTAATGGGGTATAGACCGCTGTGAACACCTGGTCACGGAGCGTCGGGATCAGTGGGACAACCAATGGCGCAGAAAATCTGCAGTCCTCACACAGTTCCACCGCCTCTGTAGCCAAGGCCTCCAGGGTGGATACCCCGACCAGCGGGCAACCCAGCCCCTGGCCTAAGGCACGCGCCGCCGCGACCCCCAGACGGATCCCGGTGAAACTCCCTGGCCCAACCGACGCTGCCACCCCCTGAATGTCCTTCAATGACCAGCCCACCTGTTGCAACAGCCATCGGAGATTGGGGAGCAAGGTCTCGGCATGACGTAAGCCGTGGTTGATGGTGAGATCAGCCACGATGGTCTCTTCGGTCCCACCCTGGTAATCCGCCCACAAGGCGATCCCCAAGCAGGGGGTCGAGGTCTCAAAGGCGACGAGTTTCATTGAGCCTTCGTTCCCATCGTTTCCCTCCCACTCGGAAGGCAATCCGCCGCCCCTCGTTGGACATCCATTCGAACGAGATCTCTAAACATTCAACGGGCCATCGCTCCCTGGCCCGATCAGCCCATTCAATGACGTAAATGGCTGGCAAGGGAATGGCATCCTCCGCCATGAGCGTCTCGCACTCCTGCGGGGAAAGCCGAAACCAATCGAGATGGACTAGCGCGACCGGGACCTGGCCCTGGGGCAGTTTCCCTTGATACACTCGCATGAGTTGGAAGGTCGGGCTTTGGACCGGTTGGGTTACCCTCAAGCCTTGGGCCAGACCTCGCACGAACGTCGTCTTCCCAGAACCAAGTTCTCCGACAAGACAGAGGATATCCCCCTCCCGCAACAGACGACTCAACCGTCGAGCCAGCCGCTCCGTCGCTAGGGGGCTTGAACTAATCACCACGAAAGTGCGCATAGCCCCAGCGCGTGAGGAGAAAGGTACGGCCAGCCAGACGTCCCCGTACCCCCGCTTGTTTAGGGAGCACCCGTCCAATCAATCGCGCCTGTGGGAAGAACCGTGCAACTCGCCCGGCGCTGGAGGCGGCCGTGGTAAAGATCAATTCATAATCTTCCCCGCCGATCAGGGCATACTCCCACGGGACGGTTCCCCGCTGGCGGGTCCACCGCCGGAGCGCCGCGGAGATGGGAAGGCGCTCGAGCTCAAGTTCCACCCCGACCTGTGAGGCTTGGCACAGGATCCGCACCGATGGCTCTAGCCCGTCAGAGCAATCAATGAGGCTCGTCGCCAGCCGCTTGCGACCTAAGAGTTGCCCTTCGGCCAAACGCGGCATAGGATACCACTGTTTCCGAACGAGGGGGAGGTACGTCCGAACTCGTAGAGGGTGCCGCGAATGGGCGCTAGGCCTAGAGCGACGATGCCTCCATTGACGCTCTAAGATTTCAACGGCCGCCCCAGCGTCCCCCAATGGACCAGTCACCCAAAGGAGGTCCCCTGCCCTCGCCCCGGCTCGAGTCAGAATCCCTCGCGGTGCTCCAGCACCCACAACACAGACTGACACCATAATATCCCGCTTCGAACCCACGGTATCCCCGCCTAACAGCCCAACCTGTACCCTCTGAGCTAACTTATTCATCCCTTGGTAGAACTTATCCACACTATTCACAGGAATATCCCCAGGAAGCGCCAACGAGACCAACGCCGCGATTGGGGTGACCGCCCCCATGGCCGCGCAGTCGCTTAGGGTAACTGCCAAGGCCTTATGGCCTAAGGCCTCCCACGGCATCCAGGCCCTGCGGAAATGGATTCCTTCGACCAGCGTATCACAGGTGGCAACGAGGGACTGGCCGACCGGCCACCGCAGCACCCCCGCATCATCCCCCGGTCCAATGACCAACCGGTGATGGTGTCTGGCCGGCCATCGCAACCGCGGCAGGAGCCGGGCTAACCACCCAAATTCACCCAGGCTGCCTAGTGTGGGCATAGCAAGAAAGTTAAGGGAGTGAGTTACTTCTTGGAATCTTCATGGGGGGGCCGGTGGGAGGATCCGTGGTGGTCATCCTCCCCCCTTATGGTATAGCGGGAGATCCCGGCAGCAACCGCGATGATGCCCGCAAACACCAGGGACACTGCGAGCCCTCCTTTGACGAACACCACTACCTGGGGCCACCACTGTATAACCCCCATCACTCCAAGGACGGTGACAAGGCATCCCAAGATGATACTGGGTATAGGACTCGACATCGTTACCCCCTAGGAGCGTGAGCCATGAGTGCTTTCGAAGCGAAATGTTGGCTCTCGAGCAGAGGCAAGGAAGGCGAGCGACGGCATACTTGACGAAGGAACGGTATGCCGAGCGAGCCTTAGGGGGGAGCCCAGAAGGGCTCCCCCACTGGGATGGCCGTGGAGGGGGGTGCCAACGCCACCGCAGGCCGAGAGCCAACATTGCAGCCGAAATGGACTAATGGCTCACGCTCCTAGTGAGACTGTTGCCAACCGCCGCATCGCAAGGGGGATGGTGTCGGCGATGTCACTTGCGATGAGGCCGATCTGGGCTTTGGTTCGTACCGCGATATCCCCAGCGAGACCGTGCAGGTATACCCCCACGCACGCCGCCCGCCACGGATCGCGCCCCTGGCCCAGCAACGCCCCCATCAGGCCAGCCAATACATCCCCAGACCCTCCCGTAGCCATCCCGGCGTTTCCGGTTGGGTTAATGACCGTCTTCCGATCCGAGGCAATCACGGTGTGATAGCCTTTCAAGACACAGATCAGATGCCCCTCCCGGCTGACCCGCGTCGCCCACCTCACTCGATCCCGCTGGACCTCCTCGGCGGTCATCCCGACCCACCGAGCCAGTTCACCTGGATGCGGAGAGAGTATGGTCGGCGCCTGGCGGGCGCGGAGGAGGTGGTTCCGGGACGCCAGGGATCGCCCTTGGGCTAACGCGTTCAACCCATCGGCATCCAGGACCACCGGCGTGCTCAAGCGTAGGAGGAGTCGTTCAACCAGCGCCGTGGAGTCCGGATGGACGGAGAGGCCGGGGCCGATCACCACCGCGTTGATCCGTCGGCTCTGGACGACCCGCAGCACGGGAGTCACCCCCTGCCGCGCAACGCTCCCCGCTCGGGTCTCAGGCAAGGGAAGTGTCAGGGCCTCCACCAGGCTGGCCGCCACAATCGGCTGTTGTGACGTGGGGCAAGCGATGGTGACGAGCCCGGCCCCACCGCGCAGCGCTCCCTGGGCGCAGAGCACCGCTGCCCCGCTCATGCCCCGGCTCCCCGCGAGGATTAAGACATGCCCCACATCGCCTTTATGGACGTCCTTCCGCCGCCGGGGCAACCAGCGGGCTACCAGACGGGCGGTGAGGCGAGGGAGCGCCTTCACGACCGTGAATACAGCGCGACCGCCACCGCGTACTCCGCCCCATGCGACAACGAGATCGTCACGCGGGAGGCCTCCTTCGCCCACCGACCTGGCAGCACGACCCGGGGTTCCCCGCTCTGGCGGTTGGTCACGCTAATGTCGCGGTGGCCCAGGCGAGGGTCCCCTAGCGCTTTCCATACGGCTTCCTTCGCGGCAAACCGCACCGCAAAATGTTGGGCGCGGTGTTTCTTCGACAGACAATAGTCCACCTCTTGCGGGGTGAACACCCGGCGAAGAAACCGTCGGCTTCGGATCAACCGAGCCACCCGGGGAATTTCCACGATGTCAACTCCCAGTCGCGGCACGCGAATCATTCCACGGTGACGCTTTTGGCGAGATTCCGTGGCTGATCCACGTCACACCCTCGGAGCACCGCGATGTGATAGGCCAAGAGCTGCAACGGAATCACGTTCACGATGGGGGAAAGCCACTCCATCACCTCCGGGACCCAGAGGACGTGCTGCGCCTCAGCAGCGATCCGCTCATCGCCATCCGTGGCTACCGCGATCACCACACCTCCCCGAGCCCGCACCTCTTGGACGTTCGACAGAAGTTTCTCGTAGACGCTGGAGCGGGTCGCCAGCATGAGCACGGGCATGGTCTCATCAATCAAGGCGATGGGGCCGTGCTTCATCTCCCCCGCTGGAGAGCCCTCCGCATGGATGTACGAAATCTCCTTGAGCTTGAGCGCCCCTTCGAGGGCGATGGGGTAGTTCACGTGACGGCCTAAGTACAAAAAGTGGCTCCTTTTGGCAAACTGCCTGGCGATGGCTTCAATGGCCGGATGGCGCTCTAGGACGAGTCGAACCATCTTAGGGATTCGGACCAACGCCTGGAGGATGATTTCTGCATCCGATTCCGTGAGGGTGCCACGGGCCTGCCCCAAGTACAGCGCCAGGAGGGTCAGGGTGGTGAGTTGTCCGCTAAAGGCCTTTGTGGAGGCTACGCCGATCTCCGGTCCGCAATGGGTATAGAGCACCGCATGCGCTTCGCGAGTCGCTGAGGATCCCACGACGTTACAAATCGCCAGACACCGAGCGCCTCGGCGTTTTCCTTCACGAAGCGCCGCCAATGTGTCGGCGGTTTCCCCAGACTGGGTAACGACCACGAGAAGCGTCCGGTCATCCAGGAAAGGCGACCGGTAACGAAACTCGCTAGCGATCTCGGCCGTGACCGGCAGCCGGCCCCAGGTCTCGCAGAGGATCCGCCCAATGAGCCCGGCATGGAACGAGGTGCCGCAGGCGACGATGATCACTTGCTGGAGACGCTGAGCTGTCTCGACATCCAACCCGGCCTCATCGAGCTGGACTCGCCACGGGTGGGACGTGAACCGCCCTCTGAGGGTGTCTTGAATCGCCCGGTCCTGCTCGAAAATCTCCTTCAACATGAAGTGTTTGAACCCGCCTTTTTCCGCCAACCGACGGTCCCACGCGATCTCGAGGGGAGAGCGATCCACCGAGCGTCCCTGGGCATCCCAGAGTTGCACCCCTTCGGGGGTCAAGACGGCAATCTCCCCATCCTCGAGAAACGTCATGCGGCGGGTGTACGGGAGCAGGGGAGGAACGTCGGAAGCGAGAAAGAATTCCCCGCTCCCAAACCCTACCACGAGGGGGCAGTCTTGGCGGGCGGCAACCACCCGGTGGGGATCGTCCCTCGCAATGACCCCCAACGCATAGGACCCTTGCACGTGCGCCAGCGCTTGCCGCACCGCCGACAGCAGATCGCCTTGAAAGTATTTCTCAATGAGATGGGCGAGCACCTCGGTGTCGGTCTCGGATTGGAACCGATGTCCATCGGCTAGAAGGGTTTGTTTTAACGCGGGGTAGTTTTCAATGATGCCGTTGTGGACGACAATGATCTCTCCGTGACAGGAGGCATGCGGGTGAGCGTTTTCTTCGGAGGGCCGCCCGTGTGTCGCCCACCGGGTGTGGCCGAGTCCGACATGGCCTGTAACTGGTTGGCGCTCCAGGACCGCCGCTAAGGCGGAGAGTTTCCCAACGCTTCGCCGGAGCTGGACCTGGCCGTTGGCGAGGACGGCGAGGCCGGCGGAATCATAGCCGCGGTACTCCAACCGCTTGAGGCCTTGCAACAGGACCTCGCCCGCCTCCCGTGATCCGATGTATCCCACAATGCCGCACATCCTTCGTTAGACCTTCCCCATGGCCTCTAGCATCTCGCGAACGGCTCGCTCCAGGCCGACCATCGCCGCTCGGGCGACAATGGAAAACCCAATGTTGAGCTCTTGGACCTCCGGCAGCCGGGCGATGGGGCCCACGTTCCGGTAGGTCAGCCCATGTCCTGCGTGCAGCGCAAGCCCCAGCTTGTGGACCAACTCCCCTGCCCGCAGGAGCTTCGTGAACTCCCGTTCCCGATCCCGAGCGGCTTTGGCGTTGGCGTATCGCCCGGTGTGGAGTTCCACGGCATCCGCCGCCAGGACGCTGGCAAGCTTGATCTGATCGAGATCGGGGTCCAAGAAGAGGCTCACCCGGATGCCGGTGTCTTTAAGCCGCTTCACCGCCGTCTTGAACCTGGTCCGGTTGGCGATCGCATCCAGCCCCCCTTCCGTCGTCAGCTCTGTCCGCCGCTCCGGGACGAAACAGACCTGGTCGGGCAGGACCTCGCTGGCGATCCGCACCATCTCATCGGTGACCGCCATCTCAAGGCTGAGTTGGGTACGGACGACCTGCCGGAGGAGTCGAACATCCCGGTCCTGGATGTGTCGCCGGTCTTCCCGGAGATGCACGACAATGCCGTGCGCCCCGGCTAACTCTACCAGCACCGCCGCCTGCACAGGATCCGGCTCTGCCTCCCGTCGCGCCTGTCTCAGGGTCGCAATGTGATCAATGTTGACGCCAAGCTTTGGCATAGGTGTATACCCTCCGAAGAGGACTTTTGCTATCCGCCAGATCGCTACGCGCTGCTTGAGCGATCTCTTTGGCCAGCCGCACGGTCACCTTGGGATGGGGTCCTTCGACCATCACGCGGAGGTACGGTTCAGTCCCTGAGTACCGCACGAAGACGCGTCCCTCCCGACCCAACGTCGCCGATGCTGCCCGAATGGCGGATTGGACGCCGGCGAGCCGCTCCAAAGGCTGTCGCTCCCTCACCCGTATGTTCAACAATGCCTGTGGATACTTCGTGATCAAGCGGCGAAGGCGGGAGAACGGCTGACCCATCGCCTGCTGGATCGCAAGGGTCTGGAGGGCCGTAATCAGCCCATCCCCTGTGGAGAGGAACTCTCGAAAGACGAGATGACCCGATTGTTCGCCCCCCAGCACCGCCCCCTCCCGTTCCATCGCCTCGGAGACGTACCGATCCCCGACAGGGGTCAGGACCACTCGGATCCCCATGGCTTCTAAGGCTCTGAGGAGGCCGAGGTTCGCCATGACCGTTGTCACCACGACATTCCCCCGGAGCCGCCGATGGGCCTTCAGGAACTGGGCGGCGATGGCCAAGAGATGGTCACCGTCTAAGAGACGCCCCTGCTCATCCACAAACGCGACCCGATCGCTATCACCATCAAAGGCAAATCCGCACGTGGAATGTGTCGCGCGCACGCGCTGCTGAAGCCGTTGTGGAGCAACCGCGCCACAGCGTTGATTGATGTTCTTCCCCGTGGGGTGAATCCCTAGCCAGTTCACGGCTGCTCCCAGATCCGGAAAGAGGGTGGCGGCAAACGACGTCACCGCCCCATTCGCACAATCGATTACCAAGCGATAACCCCGCAAGGTCCGGCCCGCAGGAAAACTCCGGCGCACAAACGCGAGATACTCCTCCCTGGCAAGGGGGTCTTCCGTCAGCGAGCCAACCGGGACGCGCGGCCGATGTGACTGTTGCGCGAGTCGTTGCTCGATTTCTCCCTCCCAGGCATCCGGAAGCTTCCGCCCATCCGGAGCAAACCACTTGAGGCCATTGAACGCCGCCGGGTTATGCGAAGCGGAAATCATGACCCCTCCTGTCACCCGTTCGTGAGGGATAAGGTAGGCTAACGCTGGGGTGGTGATCACCCCAAGATTTCGGACGTTGAATCCACCGCGCCTCAACCCAGCAGCCAGCCTTTTCAGGAGCCAAGGACCAGAATCACGCGTATCACGACCGACCAGGAGCTCGACGCGCCGCCCCCGCCAGTGCCGCCGATACACCTGCGACGCCGTTTCACCCAACCGCTCCACGATCTCCGGCACCAAGGGAAATTCCCCGGCAATCCCCCGGATGCCGTCCGTCCCAAAGAGGGGCACGCGCTGTTCAGGGGTCACGACCGATACCCGGCCACCAGAGGTGTCCGCCGCCATACACGATCCATAAGAGCACGGCCATGATAAACGCCAAGATCTTTAACTGCCAATTCTTCTTCCAGTCCATGGCCGCTATTTCCGGTGCCTCAGTAGGCTTTGTCGGACCGCCGCTCGAAAGAGCTCGGTGAGCTGCTCACGGAGTTCCTCCGGGTCCAGTCCCCGCTGGAGCCGACCACCACGTGCCAAGGAGATGATCCCTGTCTCCTCGGAGACGACCAAGACCAAGGCGTCAGAGATCTCGGAAAGCCCCACCGCGGCGCGATGCCGGGTCCCGAGGATCTTCGCCAGCCCCGGCTCCAGGGAGAGCGGCAACAGACATGCCGCAGCCACCAATCGGCCCTGCTCTACAATCACCGCCCCATCGTGCAACGGCGAACGCACGTTGAACAGGGACAGGAGAAGCTCGTGGGTCACCTCCCCATTGATCGGGGTGCCGGTTTCAATGTAGTTGCGAAGCCCCGTCTCCTGCTCCAAGACGATCAACATCCCGATCCGCCGCTCCGAGGCTTCCCGGAGGGCTGCCACGATCTCATCAATAAACCCCGCCTCTTGCGGGATCAGGATCCGGTTCAAGGGGTGGGCCCCTAACTGGGCCAGCAACCCGCGAAGTTCAGGTTGAAACACCACCGCCAGAATGATCGCGGCTCCACCCCAAAAATTGTCCAACAACCACGTCAGGGTACGGAGCCTGAGGAGATCGCGGACCACAATCGTGATCCCTAACAGCATGGCGATCCCTAACAGGACCTGAACCGCCCGCGTCCCTTTGATCAGGAGCATCAGGCGATAGAGGAGGAACGCGACCAGGCCGATGTCGAGGAGGTGAACTAAATACTGAGACCAGAGGTGACCAAGGAATGTCATGCTCCCTGGCGGACCGCTCCCAACGTTCGGATGACCCTTACTGTCGCCTGCACATCGTGTACTCGCAAGACCTGAACCCCCTCGAGCGCGGCCCAGAGGGCGGTGGCCAGCGATCCCTCCAGTCGTTCCTCAGGAGAGAGGGGGAGGCCAGCAGGGGAGGAGCTGAGGATTTTCCCCAGGAAGGACTTGCGGGAGGTGCCCACCACCAGCGGACACCCAAAGCGGTGAAAGTCGTTCAGTCGGCGCAAGAGCGTCAGGTTATGCGACACGGTCTTCCCAAATCCGATGCCCGGATCAAGCCAGAGGGACTCGCGGGCAATCCCTTGACGTTCGGCCCATCCGATCCGCTCCTCGAAAAACGCCTGCAGGTCCACGACGACATCTCCATACGTTGGCTGATCTTGCATCGAGGCCGGCGTACCCTGCATGTGCATGAGGATCACCGTGGCGTGAGTACGGGCAACCAAGGGGGCCATTGCCCGATCCCACCGCAAGGCCGAGATATCATTCACGATCTGGGCCCCGGCCTCCAGGGCTTGCCGAGCGACCTCGGCCTTGGTCGTATCCACGGAGAGGGGGATCGAGGGAAACCGGCGAGCGAGTGCCTCGACCACGGGGGCGACCCGCCGGAGCTCCTCGTCAAGCGAAATGGAAACCGCTCCCGGACGCGAGGACTCGCCTCCGACATCAATCAGGTCGGCGCCCTCCTCCACCATCTGCTCGGCCCTGGCCACCGCGGCGTCCACCGTGTGATGCCGACCGCCATCAAAAAAAGAATCGGGGGTCACGTTGAGGACCCCCATAACCTGAACTCCCGTCCACTTAGCTTGCTGCGGCGGGTGGGGTTCCATCGGTGAGCAACTGCTCGACTTCCTCACCTTGAAGGATTTCCCGTTCGATCAGTCGCTCGGCCAGCCGATCCAACTTGGAGCGGTTGTTCTGGAGCAATCGCTGCGCCCGGACCATGCTTTGCATGATGATCGCCCGTACCTCTTCGTCAATAGCCTGCGCCGTTTTCTCGGAGAAGTGCCGATCGCGCGTGAGGTCGCGTCCCAAGAAGATCTCCTCCTCACGCCGACGGAAGGTCATGGGCCCCAACTGTTCAGACATCCCATATTCGCAGACCATCTTCTGAGCAATCTCCGTAGCCTTGGTGAGGTCATCCTGGGCCCCTGTCGTCACCTCGTCAAACACGAGTTGTTCCGCCACTCGCCCTCCGAGGACGACGGCAAGACGGTCCAAGATCTCGGATTTTGTGGTGAGGTAACGATCCTCAAGCGGCAACTGCAGCGTATACCCAAGCGCCGGTCCTCGCGGAATGATGGAGACCTTATGGAGGGGATCCGTCCCAGGGATCAGTTTTGCCACAAGGGCATGTCCAGCCTCATGGTAGGCGATGACCCGCTTCTCCCGGTCAGAGATCATCCGGCTTTTACGCTGGGGGCCGGCGATCACACGGTCAATCGCTTCTTCCAGATCTGTCATCTCCACCGCCGGCTTGTCCTTCCGGGCCGCCAGGAGGGCTGCTTCGTTAATGAGGTTCGCCAGATCCGCCCCCACAAAGCCGGGGGTCCGTCGGCCAATCACCTTAAGATCCACCGCTGGGGTCAGGTGGACATGTCGGGCATGGACTCTGAGAATCTCCTCGCGCCCCTTGAGATCGGGCGACGGCACCATGATGTGCCGGTCAAACCGCCCCGGCCGTAAGAGGGCAGGATCGAGCACATCCGGGCGGTTCGTCGCCGCGAGGAGAATCACCCCTTCCTTGGTCTCAAACCCATCCATCTCGACCAGCATCTGGTTCAAGGTCTGCTCACGTTCATCGTGGCCACCGCCGATCCCGGCGAACCGATGCCGCCCCACCGCATCCAATTCATCCACAAAGAGCAGGCACGGCGCATTCTTTCTTCCTTGCTCAAAGAGATCGCGGACTCTGCTAGCCCCGACCCCGACAAACATTTCGACGAACTCGCTGCCCGACGACGAGAAGAACGGCACCTCGGCCTCACCGGCGACAGCTTTTGCCAAAAGGGTCTTCCCGGTTCCCGGGGCCCCATAGAGCAATACCCCTTTGGGGATCTTGCCGCCGAGCTTCTGAAACTTTGCAGGGTCTTTCAGAAATTCGATGATTTCCTGCAGCTCCTCCTTAGCCTCGTCACAGCCGGCGACATCGGCAAAAGTCACTTTGGTCTTTTTCCCACTCTGCAGCCGCGCTCGACTCCGTCCAAAGGCCATCGCCTGCCGTCCCCCGCCCTGCATCTGTCGAAGCATCAAAAACCACAAGAGGACAAACACAAACACGGGACCAAAGTTCAGCAGGAAACCCATGAGCCAGCCGCGGTCCACCTCTCCCGCGTAGTGCTGGACCTTATAGGTCTCGAGCTCTTCCACCAAGCGAGGATCGTTGAGGGGCACGGTCCGAAATCGGATCGACTTCCCTTGAACGTCCCGAAACTCTCCGCGAATCAGGTCCGTTCGGACTGTCAGTGTCGCCACACGCCCCTCTTTGAGCGCGTGCTTAAACTCCGAATAGGAGATATCCCGCTCCACATTGATTGCACGCAGGGACTGCCAGACGAACACCAAGACGGCAAAGATGAGCACCCACGCCGCCGCGCCGCGCCAATTCTTATTATTCATGAGTGGAGGAATTCCACGTCGTACCATTCATCGTCCGGAGACAGATCCTAATTCTATCTTAGGGTCTGGCCCCGTTCCTCTTCTTCCTGGACGTCAATACCAGTCGCCTGTTCGTTCTCTTTGCCATCCATCCACCGGGGAGCGTCAACCTCCCTCCGGACGTCGTTCGTGCCGCCCAATCATACAACTGGGCCAAACTCCTAAACGGGAGTGGCCCGACCACCGAACGCAACAGCCGATACCCTAAGGCTTTATCATAGCGGAAAAATTGCACTAAATCAAGGATTGCATTTTTGCTGAATCGGCGCAGTGTTTTTGCTATAGCACGGTGCACCAACGGTTCCCAGCTCCTTTCTTCGATCTGGATGATCTGCGCCAATGTGGCGAGGTGGGCCTTCATCC
>JACPXA010000142.1 GCA_016196785.1 Elusimicrobiota bacterium | reverse complement strand
GCTCAGGAACAATTTGACGCTGCTCTTCGCCGATTCGTAGGTCACGTGGACAGGCACCTCGGACAATCGCACGTCGAGCGCTCGGGCCACCAACAGCAGCTCGACGTCCAGCGCGAAGTAGTGGCGCACCGCCTCGGCGCTCAGGCTGGAATCGACGGTTTCAATGACGAGGCGGGAGTCGAGCACCGTGGCGCGCACGGCCGCATTCTGAATGAAGCCGTAGTAGGCGCTATCCTTCGCGGTCCAGCGAAAGGCCTGGCCGCACTCCAGCGTCTCGCGGAGGGAGAAGTCCGGAGCAGGAACCTGGATCATGGAGCGCCCGGCTTGTGTAATGTGAAATGTGTAAGGTGTAATGAAAGCGATCGAAAAGACATCATGCCTTTCCCATGCCACATTCCACATTCAACATTCCACATCCAAGGTTTAGACTCTCGGTAAGGTGATGCCTTGCTGGCCCTGGTACTTGCCCTTGCGATCGGCGTAGGACACCTCCGGCACTGAGCCGGCCTCGAAGAACAGCACCTGCGCGATCCCCTCCTGCGAGTAGATGCGCGCGGGCAAGGGCGTGGTGTTGGAGATCTCGATCGTCAGGTGCCCTTCCCACTCCGGCTCAAGCGGCGTGATGTTGACGACGATCCCGCAGCGCGCGTAGGAACTCTTTCCCAAGCAAATCCCCATGATCGAGCGCGGCAGCTTGAAGGACTCGACCGAGCGCGCCAGCGCGAAGGAGTTGGGCGGGATGACGCAGACGCTGCCCCGGTAGTCCACGAACGAATCCGGGCTGAAGTTCTTGGGATCCACCACCGCAGCGCGCACATTGGTGAAGATCTTGTAGTCTTCCGTCACGCGGATGTCGTAGCCCATCGAGGACAGGCCGTAGGAGATCACGCCCTCACGCTTGAGGTGCTCCTCAAACGGCTCGATCATCCGGTACTTCTTGGCATACTCGCGGATCTCCCAGTCCACCAGGATGCGCCCGATCGATCGGATGTGCTCCGGATGCGGGGTCGCCCCCGGGCTCATCCCCCCACCTGGCGTGTTGCCAATGGCAGGCTCGACATTTGGTCGAGCCGCGCCGTCTTTCGGCGCTGCGCCAGGTGGGGGGATCATCTCAGCGTCCACGTAACGATCCATGGCTTATTTTCTCCTCTCCGTCGACAGCGCCAGATGGATGCGGCTCACGCCGCCGTGCACGGCGATCAGCGGCAGGCCCTTCTGCTTGCGCCGCATCTGCTTGAGGTGGGGGTTGGCCTGATACAGCGCCCAAGTCACGGGTCGCTCCTGCACCTGCTCCAGCCCGTCTTTGCCCCAGTGGGACAGGACAAACCGCCGGCATTTCTCCGACAGATCGGCCATTAGGTTGCTCATCCCCACCTCCGCGTTGGCGCCAGACATCAGACTAAAGACCAGAAACTGGAGACCTGAGTAACAACGTCCAGCATCTAAGATTATTTAGGAACCATTCCCGTTAGCAGCCACTGGTTTTGCCCCGTGCAGCACAATATTCGGGGCTTCATACACTGTGGCATGAGCTAGCAACTTGGCCGGATTTTTCACACCGAATGTATGGGTTCGACCTCCCCGTCCCTCTCCAGCCCCACTCCCTTCATATTTCCAGTCGCCTTTTTTGAGAAAGGCCACGTCGACTCGCCAAATCAGCACCGATCGCTCCGCTTTCATCTGCTTGGTGGGATCGACTGCGTAACGCCAAACAATGTACCAGCCGGGATGATCATAGTGAGACTGGACTGCCCATGGTCGAGTACTGCCCTTTGATTCGAGCGCATACTGAAGGAAGCGCTACGGTTCGATCAAAACCTTGCGCGTCTCGTGGCATGAAGGCCGTTCTCGCCGGGCTGGGCATCGAATAAAGGGAAGAATGCTTGGGTCTCTTCCTCGTTCGACTGGACTTTCCATTTACCGTTGAGTGACAGGTGACCTAATTGGGGAGCTGCGCGTTGGGCGATGCGAAAGAAGATCGGATCGATTTCTATTCCAATGCTCTCGTATCCAACCGCAAGAGCAGCCGCGATGGTTGACCCTCCGCCCATAAACGGATCAAGGACAATCCCTTCGCCCAACGGCAGGGAGGCACGTACGAGTTGACGCATGAGTGCTTGAGGTTTCAGCGAGGGATGCGGTGCTATAGCGCGTTCTTCTGCTCTTGTTGGAGAGGATTCGATCACGTCACAGAACGGCGAGACAGAAGAAATCCGCCGAAGTCCGCCGGTTTTCCATTTCCGCAGATTGTCCTGAACGCGCCCTTCGCATGGTTTCCGAAAGAGGCCCCATGGTTCCCAGCAGGAACGAGGCATGACACTGACATCCGGAAATTCTTTGTGGGCGTTCTTTGGCCGGTCCCCACCTCGAAGCGTTTGAACCAGTCGAATGACTTCCCCTCGCTTTTCAAAACCGGCGTCTACGAGGGGAACGTAAACCAAGTGAGACAAGAGGGGATTGGTGGCGATCAACAGGTGCCCTCCGGGCACAAGAATCCGAAACGCGTGTCTGGCAAACTGCGAAAAGAAGAATTGCAACTGCCCTCGATCTTCTTCCGTGAGAATGGTGAACCGAGGAACCGGGGTTCGTTCACACCCATCAAAAGCCGGGGGGATACGCCACACGCCTCCTCGACCTCGACGGAGCTTTGCCTTTTCTTGATCTGTGTATTCTTTGAGGCCGTATGGGGGGTCTGTCACGATGGCATGGACAGATGCCTCAGACTGAGCGCTCATCCACACCAAGCAGTCGGCAAGATACAGCGAGTATCGAGCGCCGTGTACTTTCCCACTCACCGGACGCGGACTCGATTGCGACAGAGACTCGCCGTTCACCGCTCTGTGAGATAACGCCACTTCAACAGGCATCACGCCTGATACTTCTTTGTCAGCTCAGGCGTCACCATCCAGCCCATAACTTACCTCCATGGATTCGACTATACATTTAGAGTCGAACCAGATGATGCCGAGAAGAGTCCACTGGTT
>JACPXA010000149.1 GCA_016196785.1 Elusimicrobiota bacterium | reverse complement strand
GAAGAGCGCAAGGAGCTGGTGCTGGTGAGGAAGGCGCAGCGCCCGCGCAAGATCAGTGAGGAAGCTCATTACACAATCGAACAACTGGCTTCAGGATTGCTCAACATCAGCATGGAGCCTCGGCTGGTCACATTAGATGTGGGAGGAGAGACTGGAGAGGACTTGAGTGCTCACGCTGCAGAGGCCTTCGGTTTGATGCTTGAGGGGAAGGTCGAAGTTGTGCGAGGTAAGGAGACAAAGCTCTCAATGGAGGCGGGCGATAGCGTGTATGTAAGAAGTCCTCAGCCCCTCAAGATCGTCAATGCTGGCTCGCAGAAGGCGGAGCTGCTATGGGTCACCTTCTCGGCCGCCCTCTAAGATGAGCCAAGCGGATCTGACTTTAGCCACCGAGCGCCGACGCTGGCTGCGAGTCGCGGAGGAACTGTTGATCGCCTGTCGCGGCAAAGGCCATTCGAGCGACGCCATCTACTTCACGAGAAATCTCAGCGGCGGGGGGCTCATGTTTGAATCCCCAGGAGAACTATCTCCTGGCACCCCTCTGGAAATTGAGTTCTACGCGCCGAGAGATTGTGAAAAACAGACGAGGCTGTTCATGCTCATCGGCGCGCAGGTCCGCGAAATCCCCAACGCGCCGGTTGAGGAGGGGAGCAACCAATACCGGGTTGGCGTGGCCTTCAGTCAAATCGACCCTCAAGACCAGGCGTGTCTCGACGAATACGTCAACAAGCGCCTGGTGATGGCGAGCGGGCAGCGCGTCACGTAAGCTGACCCCAGAAAATTTTTTTGCCTGCTGACTGTAGTGTGACTGCAATGAGTTGAAGCAGAGATGAAATTGATGACGTTCATGTTGGGTCGATGAACAGGAAACGGATTCTGTTGGCGACGGGTGATCTCCCGATCGTCGGGATCACGAAGCTGTTGCTTGAACATGAAGGCTTCGAAGTCGTCACGGCCACCGATGGCGAAGAAACCCTGCAACACGCACAGGCCGATGGGACCGTTGCCTTAATCCTGCTCGATCTGGGGATCCCAACGCTCGATGGCTTTCAAGTCTGCAAGCGACTGAAAGCGAATCCCTCCATCTCGAAGATCCCCATCATCGTCTTCACCACCTCGACTCATTGGTCGCGGCTGGAGGATTGGGGCACTGAACTGGGCATCACAGATTGGCTCAAGAAGCCCTTTCTCCCCCAAGAGCTCATCGAGAAAGTCCGCAACGCGCTAGGAAACAGCCGCAGATGAAGCCGCACTCGTCTTCGGAAGGCCCAGGTGATCCGCGGCACCTTTCTCAACGGTTCCTGGATGAGTTGGCTTCCTGGACACCAGGACAGCGGGTTGCGTTCTTGAGCCAGCTCCTTGCGACTGAGGTCATCCGCATGTTCGGAGTCGAATTCTTCTGCCTGGAGATCAAAGTGGTCAACGGCAAGGTGACGGATATCCGGCCGCTGCTGAACGTCAAACCGAGCGAAATGAGGAAACGGCCTTGACAACCCTCGTCGGTTTACCTACACTGAAACCAAATTCAAGAAGAAGTCGAACCCGGTGGTCGGGATGCCGAAGCCGGACTGACGCAAGTCAGTCCGGCTTTCTTTCATGTTGAAAGCCCTCAGGCGACAACGCAAGTGATGCGAGCCCAAGCGTTGGTAAAAAACGCGTGGGCTTTTTTTCTGAGGCCATTGGCGGCAAGAAGGGGTTCGTGGAATATGGAGGGCGACGAGGATGATGCGTAAGCGTGAGAAAGTTGTGCAGGTTCCGATTCAGGAAAAGATTCTTGATGTCACGGCGAGCATGCAGGGGACGATCAGCTTCAAAGACCCTGTCAACCTGCACATCCAGGGAACGTTTGAAGGAAAACTCCAGACCAGAGGCCAACTGACGGTGGGGAGGACCGCGCAGGTGAAAGCCGAAATCGAAGGCGACACGATTACGATTGCCGGCAAGGTCAATGGAAAGGTGATCGCCAGGGAGCTGCTCAACGTGACCTCGACCGGTGAGTGCGTCGGCGAGGTCCAGACGGCCAGGCTCAGTGTTGAGGAGGGAGGCGTCCTGCACGGTCACTGCGAGATGGTCCCCGAGGCATCGGCGCCAGCAACATGGAAGATGAGCGTTGAAGAGGCGGCTCAGTATCTCGAGATCGATGTCGCCACCATCACCGAGTGGGCCATCGCGGGCAAGATTCCTGCGATGGGCGAGGCAGGTGGCTGGAAGTTTGACAAGGCGGCCCTTGAGCAGTGGGTGAGTCAGCAGAAGTTGAACCGGGTCGGAGGTGGCGCATGAACATGAACGCGTGGCTCAACAAGATGAAGGCGGGGCTTGCGAAGAAACAGACGTGGGCCATTGTGGGTGTTGTGGCGGGTGCGATGGTCGCCTTGGGTCTTGCCTTCGCGTGGAAAGCTGAGCAGCGAAATCGAGCACGGCTAGAGCAAAAACTTTCGCAGACGATCCAGGCCAAGCAATTGGTTGAAGCGAAACTGTCTGCTGAGCAGAGCCGATCCCAAAAGCTTTCGGAAGCCCTTGAAGTCAAAACCAAAGAGGTGAACCAAGTCGTCAGTCGTCTTGAAGCAGAAGCGCGTGCGGTTGAGACGCTGCAAGGCCGTCTCGCACAAATGGAAGGCCAG
>JACPXA010000148.1 GCA_016196785.1 Elusimicrobiota bacterium | reverse complement strand
GCGACGGCATACTTGACGAAGGAACGGTATGCCGAGCGAGCCTGACGCCGCCGCAGGCCGCCCTCCCGATGCTGCAGCCCAAGGAGGGTTTCGGGATGAGTTCTAGTGTCCGCGGGCGAGGCGCCGGTAGGCTTCAAAGGCAGGTTTGGCGACCCCGTTTTCTTTCACCAGACCATAGAATCGCTCCGTGTCTGGCACAAATTGTTGTGATAAATCTTTGAGAGCGAACCAAAATATGGATTCGACAAACCCTAACTCTCGGCTGTTGATCACGGACAGGTAGGTTTGTTGTAAGAACTCCGCTTGTTGGCGTTCGCTCACCAACTGGCTTCGGTCGTGGCTGTCATCGTTGGCTAACCACCCAATCTCCGTGATCCACACCTTGTCATCCCTGCGACCCGATTGGTCCAAGAGGCTCTTATAGGCCAGGAGTTCGTCCTTGAACGTCACCGGCTGCCTGGTCCCATCCGCCAATTGGATAGTCACTGGTTCGAGCGGCCCCTTGGGGAAGCGATAGGGATGGAGCGTCGCAATGTCAAACGCGTCGTGTCCGTCCAGGACCGTAAAGGCCTTCTGAGCAAACGCCATAAAGGGGTAATATTCCTCATGGCCTTCGATTTCGTCCCCCTGCTCATCGGGGATGGGACCAACCGCGGCGATCAGGACCTTCGCCGATGGATCGGTGCCCTTGATGGTTTGGTAGGCCACTTTCAGCAACTCGGCATACTCCTGGGGGTTAGGACGAGGCCACCAAAATGTCGCATCATTGGGTTCGTTCCATATCTCCCAGTACTTGATCTGCTTCCCGTACCGGGTCACGAGCGTGCGCAAAAACTGCCGATATTCAGGCAGTTTGGGAGGGCAGGCATGGAAGTCAAATCCCTTGGGAGGGTTGGTCACGCGACAGGCATATCTTGGTGCCCCCATGACCACCGCCAGGATGCCAAACCCCCTCGCCGACAACGCACGGACTTGCCGATCCAATTCAGAAAAATTGAACCTCCCCCGCTTTTCCTCAATCTCATTCCAGGCGATCCAGAGTCGGATCCACCGCGCATTGAGCGCTTGGGCCTTGTCGAGGTCTCCCGGGATATTGTAGTCACGTGGTGAACCCGCCACAGCGACATCGAGACCAAAGAGCGATGGGTCAGGCGGCACCGGATTCGGCTTCGTACGCTCCTGCGCTGCCAGCCTGACCATGCCTACCCCAACAACACCCAGGGTTACCAACATCAACGTCAACAGGCAGATCCGATTGTTCATTCAGGTGATGAGGATGCGGTAGTCCTCCCAGGGGAGGGTCGGATCGGAGTCTAAGATCAACCGATGGCGAACCGCACGTTCCAACCGCTCTTGGTGTTCGCGAAAGAACTCGGCGACCGTGGGATGGAGCTGGAGCTTAATGGAATCGCCAGCCCGTCCGTGCGTCAGATCGAGAATCTCTTTCTTCACCTTGATAAAGAGGGACTCCCGCGAGAGCACTCGGCCCCTCCCGCCGCACTCGGGACAGACCTCACCTAACAGGGCCAATAGCGACTCCCGCTTCCGCTCCCGGGTCATCTCAACCAGCCCCAGGCGGGTAATCGGCAGGATCTTGATCTTGGCGCGATCATATTTGACGGCCTCACTCAACGCCTCGGTGACCCGCTGGCGGTTCTTGGCGCGTTTCATGTCAATGAAGTCAATGACGATAATCCCCCCAATGTTGCGCAGCCGAAGCTGTCGGGCGACCTCCGCCGACGCCTCGAGGTTCGTCGTTGTCACCGTTTCCTCTTGCGACTGACGCCCGGTGAATTTCCCGGTATTCACATCAATCGCGCAGAGGCCTTCGGCCTCTTGCACGACAATGTATCCACCTGAGGGAAGATTCACCCGAGAGTCGCGGATGTGTTCAAGTTGTGCCTCCACCCCGAACGCGCTCAGGATAGGGGTTTTCCCTTCGTAGTGTTGGACGCAGGATGACAGCTCTGGACTTAACAGTTCAACAAACTCCTTGAGGTCCCGATGTTCTGATTTGGAATCAAGCAGGAATATCTTGGTGGACTCATTGAACAGATCTCGCGCAGTTTGGAAGACCAACCCCAAATCGCGATGGAGCAGACTGGGGGAAGGGGCCGTGTCAGCCCGACGGCGGATGTTCTCCCAGAGACGGGTGAGGTACTTGACCTCCCGTCGCAACTCGCGCTCGTCCGCCCCCTCAGCCTCGGTACGGACGATGTATCCCCCTTGCGCGGGCCGCAACCCCTCGAGGATCGTGCGTAACCGATCCCGTTCGGGCCGCTCGGTGACGTTCTTTGAAATTCCCAGATGCGGGGAGAACGGCATGTAGACCAGGAACCGACCGGGAAGGGCCAGGTTCATGGAGACCTTGACCCCTTTCGTCCCAATCGCCTCCTTGGCTACCTGGACCAGGATCTCCTCATTGCGCTTCAGCATCTGATCAATGTTGTGCTCCCGCTTGGAAGCAATCACGTCCGTCACATAAAGGTAGGCATTTTTCTCAAGCCCAATGTTGACGAAGGCGCTGGAGATGCCGGGAAGGACGTTTTCGACTCGCCCCTTGTAGATGTTCCCTACGATCTTGCCGGCGCTCCGGCGCTCCACCAAGAGTTCGGCCAAGCGCCCATCCTCCAGGATCGCCACGCGCGTTTCTTCACTCGAACAATTGACCAAAATCTCACGTTCCATACATTTAACTCCTTTCCCGATAGAATCGTTTCAATAAGGTTAGTTCTAGGGTTCATACAAGCTCCCGTCAGATCGTTCGCCGTAGAGAGCTAGCCTCACCACCAGAAAGGGACGTTGGCCGTCCCCTCCTGCTGGGAGCAACCGTTGGATGATCCATTCCGGCTTGACATGTCGCTTCGCCCCAAACCGTAACCAGAGATCCACCCCAGACGGTTGTGCCGAAATCTGCCGGATCAACGGAGGGAGGGCGATGCGTTCGATTTTCCCCCCTTTGGGTTTCTCGAGAATCTCGATGGGATGCCGGTACCACCGTTGGACCGCCTCTTCCCATTGCTCGGTGGGATCATCCCGCTGGACCTCGTAGTGCGCCAAGTTCATGAGCGACTCCAACGAGGGGAAGTGTAAGGGGATCCGTTTCACCGTATGGAGCACGAACCCCTGAGGCAACTGGGCTTTCAGTTGTTCCGCACAGGCAACGGGATCAACCCGCCGCGTGAACCAGGCGTCTACGTACTCCGCGTCCGAGGCGTGGCCTACCGAGATGGCGACCCCAAAGGCTAAGCGGAGCTGTGGCCCCTTGCCACCGGACCAGGTCAAGGGGAGGCCAGAGCGACGGAATGCCCGTCGAAAGGCCTCGATCTGCTCGAGGTGCGAGAGGAACCGCACCCACCCATGCCGCCCAAACCGAAACCGCAACCGCTGCACCGCCTCCACTCTCAGTGGGCCGAGTCGTGACAGGGGTGGGGGGTGCCCGGAAAGGATCGCTGGGCCTGTCCCGAGCGGAGTCGAGGGGGCCTCGGTGGCCGAGCCGGGAAGCGTTGGTAAAGGCGCAGAGGTTGCAGTTTGGGTAACGACTGGCCCCAGCCGCTGGAGGGCAGCTTGGTACTGAGCGACGAGGGAGGCGCGGAACGCGGGCGAGGGGAAGAACACCGGCTAGCTCGGTCCGGTACGCTCGCCACCCCCCCTCATCCTTTTGAGGACACCATTGCCAGGGGGTTTGAGCCCGGGGAATCCACGCGATGCCATGCACTTGAACATGGAGCCCTGGAGAGGACCGTTTGACCGACCGAAGAACCTTGGACAACCCACGGGCATCCTCCGCTTGCTCCCATGGGGTGCCCACAAGACACTTCACACGGATTGAGCGCCACCCAGCCCTGGCGGCCGTGTAGAGTACACGAGCAATCTCTTCATCTGTTTCGCAGGCTGATTTCTCTCTGAGGCACAAACGGAGTCGTTCGCTCACCCCCCCCACCCAGAAGGTCACGCTGTGGCCGGGGGGAGCCGTTCCCAACATCGCCATAACCTGCTCTCGAAGAGGAAGCGTCCCATAACTGATCCGAATCCCTTGACGACGGATCGTTCCAACCCATGCGGCCAGCGCCTCAAGTTCTGAGTGCTCTAGTCCCTCGAGCCGGACTTCTTCATAGCCGGTGCTGACAAGCTGCTGATTGAGTGCCTCAAGTGGAACGGCTTGTGTGGTGGCAATGACCAACGCTTCGGGTATGGTCTGCACAAAAGGAACGACCGGCTTGTAGGCCAAGAGAGCAGGACTACCGCTCACGGGGGCGCCCATCGAGACGAGGGGTGTTCGGGATGGCTCGTGAGGGAGATAATATCCCGGTTGGGCGCCCAAGCGCTTGAGGAGCTCGGCCTTCGCCCCGTGCTTCGGCTCGGCCAAGCCGGCTTCGTCCAACGCTGAAAACAGTTGCCACACCCCCTCACAAAGTCCCTCAAGGACACAGGCCGCATCCACGACCGGCACCAGGGGTTCTGGGTTGACCATCGCCGGACCGCTTGCAATGATGACGGGCATCATGCCATCACGGCGGACAGCGGACAGCGGAATCCCTCCCAACCGCAATAACCGAAGAAGTTCGACCTCTTCCCACGCACTGCTCACAACACACCACAGGATATCAAACGCGCTGAGCGGCCGCTTGGACTCCAGGCTCAGGAGCGGCATCTGATCGCGCCTTAGGCAGGCTTCGAAATCCGATGCCGGCAGGAACACCCGTTCAGCGAGCACGTCAGGACGCTGATTCAAGAGGGCATACAGACCTTGCACGGCCGGCCGGACCGCCCCCCCCTCATAGGCGGTGGGAACGCACAGAGCGACCTCCCAACTGGGTGAGCGATCAGCCCACGCGACCGCGTTCCATTCCTCCCCGATGTACCGCCCGGGACGTTGCACGAAGGGCAGGGTTCGTTCTAACCATGTACTCAGCTGGACAGTCAATAGACAAACCTCCGCAGATGGATGGACTCTAACACCCCCATGGCCCACCAAGAAATCACCAGCGATGATCCGCCATAGGAGATGAAGGGGAGGGGGAGTCCGGTCACCGGGGCGAGGCCCATGACCATCCCCACGTTCAGCAAGAAATAGAACCCGAACATCCCAAAGAGACCGCTGGCGACAAGCGTTCCAAAACGATCTCGCGC